>NZ_JBEYFP010001051.1:0-1868 GCF_040634455.1 Kitasatospora sp. NPDC007106 | reverse complement strand
GAGGAGGTGCCCCCACGCACACCTGGGGTGCTGCCCGCTTGCCCCCGTGGCCGGTTACCCGCAGGACCTCGGGGTAGGGCAGGATGGCCCGCGGACATCCGGCGCGCACCCCTGTACCGGTGTCACCACCCGAACCGAACGCCAGGAGAGCCCCATGGCCCAGCCCGACCGGCCGGTCCACCCGTACCGCATCGGCGAGGCCGCCGCGATGCTCGGCGTCAGCGCCGACACCATGCGGCGGTGGGTCGACGCGGGCCGGCTCGACGCGACCAGGGACGACCACGGCCACCGGATCATCCCCGGCGACCGGCTCGCCGCCTTCGCCCGCGAACTCGCCAAGCCCGAGAACGCCGAGGCCGAGGGCCGGCCGTCGTCCGCCCGCAACCGCTTCCCCGGCATCGTCACCGACGTGGTGCTCGGTGACGTCGCCGCACAGGTGGAGATCCAGGCCGGCCCGTTCCGGGTGGTGTCGCTGATCAGCCGGGAGTCGGCCGAGGAGCTCGCCCTGGTGCCCGGGGCGCCCGCGACCGCCGTCATCAAGTCCACCAACGTGGTGATCGAACGGCGCTGACGCGGCGCCACCCCGTCCGAGGAGACGCCCGCCCCATGAGCCGCCGCCCGCCCGTGCTCGCCGTCGCCCACCGCGGCGACCCCTACCGGTACCGCGAGAACACCCTGCGCTCCGTCCAGTCGGCCGCCGCGGCCGGTGCCGACGCCGTCGAGGTGGACGTCCGGCTGACCCGCGACGGCGTGCCCGTCCTGCTGCACGACCCCACCCTCGAACGGCTGTGGGAGGACCCGCGGCCGGTGCACCGGCTCACCCTGGACGAGCTCGCCGAGGTCGGCGACCCCGCCGGCCCCCGGGTGCCCACCCTCACCGAGGCGCTGAAGGCGGTCGCCGAGACGCCCGCCACCCGCCTGCTGATCGACCTCGACGAGCCCGGCCCGGCGGCCGCCGCGCACCGCGCCGTCGCCGACCTCGGCGCCGCGCACCGGGTCGCCTACTGCGGGCCGACCGCCGCCATGCTCGCCGTCCGCGCCCTCGACCCGGACGCCGAGATCGCCCTGACCTGGCGTCAGCCACGGCTGCCCGGCCGCCCGCTCCTCGACGACCTGCGGCCCCGCTACCTCAATCCGCCCTTCGGCATGGTCGAGCCCCGGATCGTCGGTGCGGCGCACGACGCCGGTCTGCTCGTCTCCACCTGGACGGTCGACCTGCGTCGCACCGTCCACCGGATGCTGCGGACCGGCGTCGACTCGGTCACCAGCAACCGCATCGACATGCTCCGCCGGGAGCTCGACGCGTGAGCGCGCCGCTGACCGCCCGCGCCCTCGGCCGTGCGCTGCTGGCCCGTCAGCACCTGCTGGAACGCAGCCCCCTGGACGCCGCGGCGATGGTCCGCCACCTGGTCGGCCTGCAGGCCCAGGCCGCCCCCGAACCGCCCTACCTCGGCCTGCTCAGCCGGATCGAGGGCTTCCGCCCCGAGCAGCTGACCACCCTGCTGGAGGAGCGCGCGGCCGTCCGGATCGCCCTGCAGCGCGGCACCATCCACCTGGTCACCGCCGATGACTGCCTGACCCTGCGTCCGCTGCTGCAGCCGGTGCACGACCGCTGGCTGCGCACCTCGTACGCCAAACGGCTGCCCGACCTCGACCTCGCCGACCCGGCCGGCGACCTCGCCGCGCTCGCCGACCGGGCCCGGGCGCTGGTCGAGGCGGAACCGCTGACCTTCCAGCAGCTCGGCCCGCTGCTCGCCCCGGCGTACCCGGCGAGCGAGCCGGCGGCGCTCGCCCAGGCCGCCCGGTGCGCGCTGCCGCTCGTCCAGGTGCCGCCGCGCGGCCTGTGGGGGCGGGGCGGTCCGGCCGCG
>NZ_JBEYFP010001050.1:0-1870 GCF_040634455.1 Kitasatospora sp. NPDC007106 | reverse complement strand
CGACGTGTACGGCCGGGTGTACCTGGGCGGCTACGGCGTGGTGTACGGCGACCGGTCCTGACCGTGGTGGCCCGCGGGCGGTGCGGCGGGACTGTGCCGTTGCGTCCTCGACCGGCCGCGCAGGGGTGCGGGAAAGTCGTGGCCGAAACGGCAACCTTTCCGTACTCTGCGGCCACTGAGTGGTGCAACATCGACTCGACCTACCGGATCGGACGAACATGAGGGCAACGAAGCACGCCGTCCCGCAGGCGGGGCGCGGGCGGGGGCTGGGCATGGGCATTGCGTCGGCGCTGGTGACGATCGGAGTGCTGGTGTGGCTGGCCGTCGTGCTCTTGCCGGGGAGCGGAGGCGGCTCCCGCCAGCCGGCCGCAGCATTTGTCGGAGCCACCCCGACAAGCGCGCCGCCCACCGCCGGTACCCCTGCCGGTGCCACGCCGTCAGCGGCCCGGCCGTCGGTCACGAGCCCCCTGCCGGCAGCGGCCGCGGATACTCCGTCGCCCTCGGCGGCCCAAAGCGTGCGTTCGGCGTCCACCGCGGCGCCCCTGCCGGGGCGGATCAAGCCCGGGACGAACTACCGAGGCGTCGCGACCTCCTACGACGCGGCCGACGGCAACGGCGCCTGCCTGTACGGCCCGTCCGGCGATCTCATGATCGCGGCGATGAACCACGCCGACTACGAGTCGTCCAAGGCGTGCGGGGCGTACGTGCTCGTCCGCGCTGCCAACGGGGCGAGCATCACGGTGCGGATCGTCAACGAGTGCCCGCTGCCCTGCGCGCCCGGGCAGCTCGACCTCAGCCGCGAGGCGTTCGCCAAGATCGCCGACTTGTCGGTGGGCCGCCTCCCGGTCACCTGGACGCTGCTGAGCCCCGGCGCGCCGGGTGCGATGTCGATCCGGTACAAGAGCGGGTCCACCCGGTGGTGGTGCGGGATCCAGGTGATTGGCCACCGGAACCCGATGGCGGCGCTGGAGGTCCGGTCCGGTGGCGGCTGGCGGCACTTGTCGCGCACCGAATACAACTACTTCCTCTCCCCGGACGGCAGCGGGTGCGGCGGCCCGATCAGGGTCACCGACATCTACGGGGAACGGCTGACCGTCGACGGGATCGCGTTGCGGCCGGACGTCGCCCAACCGGCCAAAGTCCAGTTCGCCCGGCATTGACCGTGCCGCCGGGCCGCGCGGGCGGGCCAGCGATCCCCCTGTGCGGACCGACGAAGGCATCCGCTCGGATGAGCAGGCGCCCCGCAGCAGGCTCGGATTCCGGCCTGCCGTACCGCCCCGGACGCCGCTCACGCATCGCCGGGGCGGGCGGCGATTGCCCCCTCCTCGGCGACGGCGGAGTCCGGAGCCGCCGGGGAGCCGCAGATTGCCGCACCGATGCTCTGGGGCGGTCGCGTGCGGTCTCTGCCCCTGGTTTGTGGGCGGTGCCCTGCGGCGGCCCGTCGTCAGGCCGGGGCTGCGCCGGTTCCCGCGATCACCTCGGGCCGCAGCAGGGCGGAGAGCGTCTGGGCCGGGAGCAGGCCCTTCTCCAGGACGAGTTCGGCCACGCCCCGGCCGCTGGCGAGGGCCTCCTTGGCGATGTCGGTGGCGGCTGTGTAGCCGATGTGCGGGTTCAGGGCGGTCACCAGGCCGATGGAGTTCTCGACGCTCGCGCGCAGGGTCTCGGTGTTGGCGGTGATGCTGACCACGCAGCGCTCGGCGAGGGTGAGGCAGGCCGCGCTCAGATGCGTGATGGACTCCGACAGCGAGTGCAGGATGATCGGCTCGAAGGCGTTGAGCTGGAGTTGGCCGGCCTCGGCGGCCATGGTGACGGCGACGTCGTTGCCGATCACCTCGAAGGCGACCTGGTTGACGACCTCGGGGATCACCGG
>NZ_JBEYFP010001049.1:0-1871 GCF_040634455.1 Kitasatospora sp. NPDC007106 | reverse complement strand
CCCCTCCACCCCGCTCTTCGTTTCTGGCCGCCCGACCGCGCTCCCGGAGCGCGGTCGTCCGATGGACCGGCTCGGTGGAGACCGGTCGCCCTCCTCGGCGGGGGCTCGGACGCGAGGCGGTGCAGGGCGATCCCGGTCTGGATCGCGGCCGCTTCCCCGGAGGCCGTCCGGAGCGTCGGCCGGCCCTTGCGGAGCATCTCCCGGTCACGGTCACGGGCGCCACCCGGATGCCGACCCCGGGCACCCGGATGGCGCGCACGGGTGCCCCGCCGCCGAGCGGGCGTGCGACCGTCGGTTCGACGACGGCCGATCACCGCGGCGCCGGATGCCGTCTCCCCGACGCGGCCCGTGTCGGGTGTGTCCACGGCGCCGGACCGGACATCCAGAACTGGTGGGCTGAATGGCGACCAAGCGCCACGTACGACGAATAGGACGAACCGGACTCGCCGGCGGCATGCTGGCCCTGGCCGCGCTGACGATCGCCGGCGGAGGGCCGCCGGGCGGCGGATCCGGAGGGGACACGCAGGACATCCTCGGGCGGATCCTCGACAAACCGATCTACGCGCACGCCCAGTGGGGCGTCCTGGAGGAGGACCCCCAGGGCGGGGTGCTGCACGAGCTCCAGTCGGACAAGTTCTTCATCCCCGGTTCGGTGGCCAAGCTGTTCACCGTCTCCGGTACCTGGCACGCGCTCGGCGGCGACCACCGCTTCACGACTCCCGTCCACGCCGTCGGCACCCGCGACGGCGCCGGCCTGCACGGCGACCTCGTCCTGGTGGCGCAGGGCGACCTGGCGCTCGGCGGCCGGGTCACGCCCGAGGGCACCCTGGACTTCACCTCCATCGACCACACGTACGCCAACGACCTGCCCGGCGCGACCCTCACCCCCGAGGACCCGCTCGCGGGAATCGACGACATCGCGCGGCAGATCCGGCAGTCCGGCATCAGCCGGGTGGACGGCGACGTCGTGGTCGACACGCGGCTGTTCGAGACGCCGGCCCTCGATCCGACCCCCACCCCGCTGATCATCAACGACAACCTGATCGACCTGCTCACCACGCCGACCGCTCCGGGCCGCCCGGCCGAACTCTCCTGGCGCCCCCAGGTCGCGCCCTACGAGGTCGTCTCACAGGTCACCACGGTGGCCGCCGGGGGCACCACGGACATCGAGGTGACGGCGTCCGAGGACGGGACGCGGATCACGCTGTCCGGCACGATCGCCGCCGACGCGGCGCCCGTGCTGCGGGTGAGCCCGGTCGTGGACCCGGCCGCCTTCGGGCGGACGGCCCTGATCGAGGCGCTTGCCCGGGCCGGCGTGACGGTGACCGCCGACCCGGTCGGCGCCAACGACGAGGACGGCCTGCCCGCCGCGTACGCGCCCGGCTCCGACGTCGCCTCCTACGTGTCGCCGCCCTTCAGCCAGTACGCCCGGCTGGTGCTCAAGGTCAGCCACAACCTCGGCGCCAACCTCGACATCTGCCTCATGGCGGTGACCGCGGGCAGTACCGACTGCAATGCCGGGTTCCCGGTGCTCCGGGCGTTCCTGGAGGCCGCGGGGGTCGACAGCGAGCAGGTGGAGCTCGCGGACGGCCGCGGCGGCGACCCGGTCGACCGGGCCACCCCCGTGGCGGTCAACCAGGTGCTCCGGTACTGGCTGCACACCCCGGACGCCGAGGCGTTCCGCGACACCCTGCCGGTCCTCGGCGAGGACGGCACGCTGGACGGCTTCTGCACCGGCTGCGGGGGCGTCGGCAAGGTCTTCGCCAAGACCGGGACGGACGTCGGACCCGACCTCCTGAACGGGCGGGCCGCCGTGGGTGCGGAGACCGTCGCGGGCTACCTGGTGACCCCCTCCGGCGAGATCCGGACGT
>NZ_JBEYFP010001048.1:0-1875 GCF_040634455.1 Kitasatospora sp. NPDC007106 | reverse complement strand
GCGCTGCCGGCGTCGCCGCTGCCGGCGTCGCCGCTGCCGGCCGCGGTGCGGCCGGCCCCGGTGGTGGCGGCCTTGGTGCTGCGGGAGTCCGCGAGGTACACGGGCGTCAGTTCCAGATGCCGGTGATGTCGGAGGCGCTCGCGGCGTTGCCCGCGTGGCTGGTCAGGCCGGCCAGGTCCTCCAGGGTGCGCAGCGTGTTGTAGTGGTTGTAGGTGGTGGCGGTGGAGCTGCCCGCGGCGACGTGCTCGCCGTAGAAGATCGTCGGGATGCGGTTGCCGGAGAGCTTGTTGTCCTCGTCGAAGGTCACCACGAGCATGCTGTTGTGGGTCTTCGCCCAGGTCGCGTAGGCGCCCAGGTTGTTCTGGATCCAGGTGTCGCCGGTGGAGACCGAGCAGTCGTGCATGTCGCTGCACAGGTTCGGCACCACGAACGACACCTTGGGCAGGGTGGTGTAGTCGGTCGGGAACTGGGTCATCGTCTTGGCGGTCGAGGTCGGCACGTTGGAGAAGCCGAACCACGGGTTGTGCTTCTGGGCGTACTTGGTCGCGCTGTTGCTGCAGACGGTCGAACCCTGGCTGGGCAGGCCCTCGTTGTAGCTCGCCCAGGTCTGGCCGGCGGCGATCAGCTCGGAGGCGAGGTTCGGCGCCGAGATCGAGCCGACGGTGACGCAGCTGTCGTCGGTGCGGCCCTGGTTGGAGCCGGAGAACAGCTGGTAGTAGTTGGGCTCGCTGGGGTGGGTGAGGCCGTAGGACTGGGTCAGGTTGGCCCCGCCCGCCTTCAGCGTGTTGTTCAGGTACGGCGCGCTGGAGCTGCCGATGACCTGCGAGTAGGCGTGGTTCTCCATGACGACGACCACCACGTGGTCGGGGGTCGGGAGCGTGGCGGCCTGGGCGGTGGCGCCGGTGACGGCCCAGATGCCGAGCGATCCGGCGGCCATCGCCACGGCTCCGGCGAGGGCGGTGAAGGTGCGCCGGTTGCGCTTCGGGGTCCGAGCGGCGGTCATGCTGTCCTCCGTACGAGGGGCGGCAGTTGAGGGTGGTGCGAGGCAGTGCTGGCTGCGACCGGTCGAGCGGCCAAACCCTAGGCCGGGGCCGGTGGCCGGGGCCGCGCCGCGGAAGTGAAGAACGGAAGAACAGCATCCGACGCCGGTACGTTCCATCTCACACCCGCCACGATTGACCCGCCCGTCGCGCCCGTGGTGGGATTTCCGGCAGGTCACAGGGGTTGCGGAGGCACGGTGGTGGAGCTGCACGGCCCGCTGGTCGCCGGTGTCGGCGCCCGCCCCGGCACCCCCGCGGACGAGGTCCTGCGCCTGCTCGACGAGGCACTGGCCACCGCCGGCCTCGACCGCACGGAGCTCGTGCTGCTGGCCACCGTCGACGTGAGGGCCGCCGAACCCGGCCTGCGCGGGGCCGCCCGGATCCTCGGCGTCCCGCTGACCGCGCACCCGGCGGCCGTGCTCGCCGCGGTGCCCGTACCGAACCCCTCCGCGGCCGTCCGCGCCGCCCTCGGCACCCCCGGCGTCGCCGAGGCCGCCGCCCTGGCAGAGGCCCCCGGCGGGCGCCTGGTGGTGCCCAAGACGGCCTCCCGGACGGCCACGGTCGCGATCGCCCGCCGCGCCCCCGCCCCGGACGAGCCGCTGCGCCCGGGCAGCCCCGACCGCCCCGCGACCCCTCGGGAGACCACCGCGATGAGCACCGACTTCGACCTCCGGCACCACGGCGACGCGGAGGTCCGCGCCGCCGGCCTGGTCGACCTCGCCGTCAACGTCCGCACCGGCACCCCGCCCCGCTGGCTGCGTGACCGGCTCGCCGCCACCCTCGGCGACCTCGCCGCCTACCCGGACCCGGCCGCCGCCCGCGCCGCCGTCGCCGC
>NZ_JBEYFP010001047.1:0-1876 GCF_040634455.1 Kitasatospora sp. NPDC007106 | reverse complement strand
GCGTCCGGAGCACCGAGGGGCTCCGGCCGTTGCGCGGCGCCGGCGGCGCCCGGTGCGTGGACGGTGAGTTCGAAGTCCCGGTGCGCCTTGGCGTCCAGGGCCAGCGGCAGCCGGACCCGTCCGTCCGCGACCAAGCGCCGCACCGTGCCGCGGCTCACACCGAGCCCGAGCATGAGCAGCCGTTCCACGCGCACCGGCACGGGCAGCTCGAAGCCGACCTGCACGGTGAGCGGCGTCGGGTCGTCGAGCGCGTGCAGGGGCGTGCGGATCTCCAGCGCCCAGGTGCCCGTCCAGTCGAGGCGGTACGCGTTCTTCGCGGCGAGCGACGCACTCGTCGTCAGCTCCCGCACCACGGCGGGGTCGTTGTTCTCGTACGCCACCAACCGGGCGGGCTCCAGCGACGAGACGTGGACGCGTTCGTGGACGGGCACCTTCGAGGTCCGGTCGCAGGCCGTGCAGCCCAGGAGGAGCCAGACGTCGAGGAGTTTGCCGCTCGCGTTGACGCGGATCCGGCCCGTGGGGCGGTGCCGCGTGCCGGAGCAGTCCGGGCAGGGGCGCACGACCGTGGGCAGGGCGGACTGACGCACGGCCCACAGGGCCTTGCGGTCGGTATTCATGGCTGTGGTTGCTTTCAGGACTCGGCAGGAGCGCTCGCGGCCGGGCCGGGGCTCCTGGAACATGACGGATGCACACGAGGGCGCGAGTCATCGCCTCGGGGCCGAATGGCCAGGCCCGGAGGTGGACCGCGCGACAGGTCGGTCGTTGCCGTGTGGCAGCCGTTACATGTACATGTGGGCGATCATGGCCGGGGCCGGGCCCGCGGGCAAACCGTTTTCCCGACGGGCGGCAGCCGCCTACGATGAGCCGCCGTGGTTGAACTCCATCCTCCGACCGGTCCCTACGACAGCGGGTTCCTCGACACCGGGGACGGCAACCGCATCTACTACGAACAGCTCGGCAACCCCCGGGGCAAGCCGGCGTTGAACGTCCACGGCGGCCCGGGATCGGGCGCGCCGCGGAGACCGACGAGGGCCTGGGACCCGGAGCGCTACCGCGTCGTCCGCTTCGACCAGCGCAACTGCGGCCGCAGTACGCCGCACGCCAGTGACCCCGCCGCGGACATGAGCCTGAACACCACGCGGCACCTGATCGAGGACATCGAGCGACTGCGCGAACACCTCGGCATCGAACGGTGGTTGCTGAACGGCGGCTCCTGGGGCGCCACCCTCGTCCTGGCGTACGCGCAGCAACACCCCGAGCGGGTCACCGAGATCGTCGTCCCGGCGGTGATGACGAGCCGCCGCTCCGAGATCGACTGGCTGTACCGCGGCGCCGGACGGTTCCACCCCGAGGCGTGGGACCGGTTCCGCGACGGCGTCCCCGAGGACGAGCGGGACGGCGATCTGCTCGCCGCCTACGCCCGGTTGACGGAGCACCCGGACCGGGCGGTCCGGGCGAGGGCCGCCGCCGACTGGCTCGCCTGGGAGGACGCGGTCGTCTCGAACGAGCCCAACGGCGTGCCCGGCATGTACAGCGACCGGGAGGTCGACGCACAGATCGCCTTCGTGCGGATCTGCGCCCACTACTTCAGCAACGGCGCGTGGCTGGAGGAGGACCAACTGCTCCGCAACGCCCACCGCCTGGCCGGGATCCCCGGCGTCCTCGTGCACGGTCGGCACGACATGGGCTGTCCGGTGCAGACGGCGTGGGAACTGGCCAAGGCATGGCCGGACGCACGGCTCCACATCGTCGAGGACTCGGGGCACGCCGGGAGCGAGGCGATGCAGCAGGTCGTCCGCTCGGCCATCGAGGAGTTCAAGGACCGGTGACCCCCGGGGCCGGTCGGTGGGCAGGAACCCCCCACGGATCCCTGCCC
>NZ_JBEYFP010001046.1:0-1883 GCF_040634455.1 Kitasatospora sp. NPDC007106 | reverse complement strand
GATGATCGGCCTCATGACCCGCCGCCTCACCGGCGAGACCACCCCCACCTGGCGCGGAACCTAACGTCCGAAGCCAGGGACGAAACGCCCGGTAAACGGATGCTTGGAGAGCTGATCGACGGCCCAGGACCCGCTGACGCCCCTCGTTCCCCGTGACTCCCCATTCGATCTGGCACCGATGTGGCACATCGCTTTTCGTTCCGAAATACTCGGCTGGCCGCACATCCTTGGGCCGGTGGGCCGTTCGCCCATCAGTCGGAAGGGAGGTTCGAGATCGCCGCGGCCATCGCTGTGCGGCCCGCAGTCCCAGGGCTCCTCCTGAAAAGGTTCGATGTCGGTGACGTCGTGGCCCCATGCTTCGAGGGCCTTCCGGGCAACGCGCCGGTCAGCACTCCAGCTGCATATCGTGATCTTGCTGGCAGGAGCCCCCGCGTCCATGAGTTCCTGTCAGTACCACAGGGTGAGACCGGCCGCGCCAACTCCCGTGCGCGCCGCGTAACGCAGCACCCGAAGCGGGCCGTCGATCAGCTCGTCGACGTCGTGGTTCGGGTCGTCCACCATCTCGTCCAGCCACAGCCGTACCCGGGCGGCCACGTGGGCCCGACGCAGCGGGTGAAGGACGAGCGCCTGCTCGGCCGCGGGGAGCGCGGCACGTGCCTGGGCGGCATCGAACAGGAGCTGTCCGCAGCATCCTGGGAGTCGGAGCGTCGTGCGAGGCCGAGCCCCCACATGAGCGCCGCCGCGCCGTCGCCCCTGGGTACGGCGGCGCAGAACAGGCCTTTGCCCTCTTACTGCGGAACCGCGTGCAGCAGATTGTCCTGGAACTCATCCACCTCGGTCCCGTCGTTACGGACTCTGTCGACCGGCAAAGCGCACGATTTCGTCGGTGCGCGACGGCCGCTCGGCCGCCCCTTCGAACAACCCTGCGGGCCCGGTCTGCTCGCGCCACCGGCTCATGTCGGCGGACGACTCCGGCCACGTGCCGTGGGCTCCGGCAGCGTCGGGGAATCGGCGGCGCGCTTCCTCGACGACGTCGTCCGCCACGACGCCGACCGCGTTTCCGCGCCCCGACCCTACGACGCGCACCCATCAGAGGGTCCAACGGTTTTCCCGGGCTCAGCGAACGAACCTCACGCCGGCCGGTACGGCGCACGATCTCCTCTCACAGCCCGTGAATCCGCGAGCCTGGGCTCCTTGATCATTGCGGGACAGCCCTTAGGGTGCCCTGGTGCCGCCGGACCACGGTGGCACCGAACGCCACAGGCACGGTGGCGAGAGCAGTGAACAGCGCACGATCGCGCACCTGGTGCCCGCTGTACCCGCTCGGCCTCACGGCCGTGATCTCGCCGCTGCGCCGCGAAGCGGGCGATCCGACGATCTGCCTCGAGGCGGGCACGGTGTGGCGGGCGTCGCGCACCCCGGCGGGGCTCGGGACGCTGCGGATCGTGGCCCCAGCCTGCCGACAGCGCCGTCGCTGCGACCGCGTGCGCCGCAACCCCGGACTACGACTGGGTGCGAGCAGGCTGGTGATGGACCCGCCCGTGCCGTTCGTCCTCGAGCAGAAGGTCACCGTGACCGTGGCGCACCGCGCCTGGAGGTACTTGCTGCGCCGCCACGGAACTGTGACTGCGCTTCGTATCGGGCGAGGTCTTCTGGGTAGTCGGCCAGGCTGTCCGCACGGCGGGGAGCCGGGCGACGTTCAGCAGAATGTGGTGCCTGGTTCGGTGCCGGCGGGGCCGGAGGCTCTGCCATGGTGAGGTGGCGTCTCACCGGCGCCGAGATGTCGCGGGGGGCGGTCGGTGAGATTGCCCGGTATGGACGCTGACCGAAAAGGCCCAGCAGCTGATGGCGCAGCACTCGATCGACGAAGCGCTGCTCGCGGC
>NZ_JBEYFP010001045.1:0-1887 GCF_040634455.1 Kitasatospora sp. NPDC007106 | reverse complement strand
GCCCCGGCGGCACGTCACGGCGGTCGCCGAGCTGACCGCGACCGGGGCCCCGGCGGAGGCCGAGGCCGAGGCGAAGGCCCTGATCGAGGCGGAGTCCTCGGACGAGGCCCGGACCGACCTGGTGCGGGTGCGCCGCCGCGGCGCGGGCACCGAGCTGGCCCCGAACGCCTGATGGCCGACGTCCAGCACCTGCTCGGCCTCGACCGGGCGCACGTCTGGCACCCGTACGGGCCCATGCCCGGCACCGTCACCCCGTACGTGGTGGAGTCCGCGTCCGGGGTGCGGCTGCGGCTCGCCGGGCCGGCGGGCGGGCACCGGGAACTGATCGACGGCATGTCCTCCTGGTGGGCGGCGATCCACGGCTACCGGCACCCGGTGCTGGACGAGGCGGTGCGCGAGCAGCTCGGCCGGATGAGCCACGTGATGTTCGGCGGGCTCACCCACGAGCCCGCCGTCCGGCTGGCGGCGACGCTGGTCGACATCACGCCGGAGCCGCTGCGGCACGTCTTCCTCGCCGACTCCGGCTCGGTCGCGGTCGAGGTGGCGTTGAAGATGTGCCTGCAGTACTGGCAGTCGGTCGGCCGCCCGGCCAAGCGCCGGGTGCTGACCTGGCGCGGCGGCTACCACGGTGACACCTTCCACCCGATGTCGGTCTGCGACCCGGACGGCGGGATGCACCACCTGTGGGGCGGCGTGCTGCCCCGTCAGCTGTTCGTCCCGGAGCCGCCGGCCGGCTTCGACGCGCCGCTCGACGAGGCGTACGCGGGCGTGCTCGCCGACCTGGTCGCGCAGCACGCGGACGAGCTGGCCGCGATCATCGTGGAGCCGGTGGTGCAGGGTGCGGGCGGGATGCGCTTCCACTCCCCCGGCTACCTGCGGCTGCTGCGCGAGCTGTGCGACGAGCACGGCGTGCTGCTGGTCTTCGACGAGATCGCCACCGGCTTCGGCCGCAGCGGGGCGCTGTTCGCGGCGGACCACGCCGGGGTGTCGCCGGACGTGATGTGCCTGGGCAAGGCGCTCACCGGCGGCTACCTGACGATGGCCGCGACGCTGTGCACCGCGGAGGTCGCCGACGGCATCAGCCGCGGCGAGGTGCCGGTGCTGGCGCACGGTCCGACGTTCATGGGCAACCCGCTGGCCGCGGCCGTCGCCAACGCCTCGATCGGGCTGCTGCTCGGCCAGGACTGGCAGCTGGAGGTCAAGCGGATCGAGGCCGGGCTGTCCGCCGGGCTCGCGCCGCTCGCGGACGCCCCGGGCGTGCTGGACGTGCGGGTGCAGGGCGCGATCGGCGTCGTCCAGCTGGACCACCCCGTCGACATGGCGGCGGCCACCGAGGCCGCCGCGCGCGAGGGCGTGTGGCTGCGGCCCTTCCGCGACCTGGTCTACACGATGCCGCCCTACGTGACGGACGATCAGGACCTCGCGCGGATCGCCGCCGGTGTCGCGGCCGCGGCGGTGGCCGGATGAGCGTGCTGTTCGTGACCGGCACCGGGACGGAGGTCGGCAAGACCGTCGTCACGGCGGCGGTGGCCGCCCTCGCCCGGGGGCCGGTGGCCGTGCTGAAGCCCGGTCAGACCGGGGTCGCCCCCGCGGAGGCCGGGGACGTGGCCGAGGTGGTCCGGCTCACCGGGCGCGGCCTCACCGTCCGCGAGCTGGCCCGCTACCCCGAGCCGCTCGCCCCCGACACCGCGGCCCGGCGGGCCGGCCTGCCCGCCGTCCACCCGCAGCAGGTCGCGGAGGCCGTCGCCGAACTGGCGGAGGACCACGCGCTGGTGCTGGTGGAGGGTGCGGGCGGGCTGCTCGTCCGCTACGACGAGGACGGGCACACCCTCGCCGACATGGCGCTCGCCGCGGCCGGGCTCGGCCTGGAGCCGTCCGTGCTGGTGG
>NZ_JBEYFP010001044.1:0-1888 GCF_040634455.1 Kitasatospora sp. NPDC007106 | reverse complement strand
CCGCCGGCGAGTCCATCGAGGACCTCGCCCGCCGGGCCCGCCAGCTGCTGCTGGAGATCGCCGAGGAGCTCGGCGGTCCGGCACCGGTCGAGCAGGCGGCCGCCCGGCTGCACGAGGCCCGCCGGCTGGACCAGGCGATCGCCGACGTGGACGCCGCGCTGCGCCAGGCCGAGGACAGCCTGCGGCTCAATCCGAGGGTCAGCGAGGGACTGCTCTCGCGCATCGTGCTGCGCACCGGCCTGGACACGCTGGAGATCTGCGTGGTCGTCATCCGGGTGCTCACCCGCTCGCTCACCGACCTGGCCAAGCGCCGCAACGGCGACGAGCGGCTCTTCCCCTCCGACGTCACCGTCTCGCTGGGCGAGCTGCTGGAGCACGTCGGCGGCGCCCTGGTGAGCTTCGCCGTGCTGGTCACCACCCAGGTCAGCCGCAGCGCCGAGGAGGCCGAGGACCGCCTCACCGCCGAGCTCGCCGCCGCCTGGGCCGTCCGTGAGAACGTGGCGCACCAGCTGCTGCGCCACGTCCAGGAGGACCCGGAGGCCTGGCAGCTCTACGGGTCGGTGCTCGCCGAGATCGACCGGATGCTCGACGAGCTCGCCCTGGAGCACCGCTCGCGCCGTCTGATGGAGGAGCTCGACCGGGCGTCGATGGCCAACGCCGAACGGATGGACCGGCTCGGCCGGTTCGCGGGGCTGCGCCGCCTCGCCCGCGGCGAGCGCCGCCGGACGGCCGGCCGGAAGGCCTGAACCGGCGCCCGAGGGGTCGGGCCGCGCGCCTTGAGGAGTTCTTAGGGTTCCGTTGAACCTCCGCTCAGCCACGCCTTCTTGACAGGTATAGACCAGTTTGGTTGAGTCCTCGTCAACCCCGCAACGGCGGCCCGGCACCCCTCTTCCGACGGTGTCCGCAGGCCCGCGTGCGCGGTCCCCTCCGTCCTCGATCCCGTGCGGCCCCCACCGCACCAAGGGGTGATCACGTGTCAGTGAAGCACCGTCTTCCGGCCAAGCGCCGGTTCATCGCGGCCGCCGCCGCAGGCGCGGCCGCGATAGGCCTCGCCGTCCTGATTCCCACGTCCGCCTCGGCCGGCACCTGTGCCTCGGCCTGGAACTCCTCCTCCGTCTACACCGGGGGCATGTCCGCCTCCTACAGCGGCCACAACTGGACCGCCAAGTGGTGGACCCAGAACGAGACCCCCGGCGGCGCCTCCGGCGTCTGGGCCGACAACGGCGTCTGCGGCGGCGGTGGCGGCTCCACCCCGACCCCGACCGGCGGCGGCAGCTGCGACTACCCGGCCTGGGTGGCCGGCCGCACCTACACCACCGGCACGGTCGTCAAGTACTCCAACGGCAACCTGTACCGGGCCACCCACGACAACCCGGGCTACGACCCGACGATCTCCACCTGGTACTGGGAGCCGTACAACTGCTCCGGCGGCGGCAGCACGCCGACCCCGACCCAGACCTCGAACCCGGGCGGATTCCCGGTCAGCGAGGCGCAGTTCAACCAGATGTTCCCGAACCGGAACTCCTTCTACACCTACGCGGGCCTCAAGGCCGCGCTGAGCGCCTACCCGGCGTTCGCCAACACCGGCAGCGACACGGTGAAGAAGCAGGAGGCCGCGGCCTTCCTCGCCAACGTCAGCCACGAGACCGGCGGCCTGGTGTACGTGGTCGAGCAGAACACCGCCAACTACCCGCACTACTGCGACTCCTCGCAGCCGTACGGCTGCCCGGCCGGCCAGGCCGCGTACTACGGCCGCGGCCCGATCCAGCTCAGCTGGAACTTCAACTACATGCGGGTGCTCTCGACGGTGAGGGTGCCGCCGAGCTGGCGGAGTCTGGCCCGCATGGCCGGCAGGCCGTGGCCGCGGGAGGCCGTCGTACCGGAGGTG
>NZ_JBEYFP010001043.1:0-1889 GCF_040634455.1 Kitasatospora sp. NPDC007106 | reverse complement strand
TGCCGGACCGGGGCCCACCGGCGCTTCGAACGAGCCCGGCAGGGTCCGCGCGTCCGCGATGCGATCGAGCCGGAAGGTCCGCTCCTCGCCGATCCCGGCGTCCTCGCCCGTGACGTACCACCGGCCCCCGTGGGCGACGATCCCGTATGCGTGCAGCGTGCGCTCGCTACGGCGTCCGTCACGGTCGGTGTAGCGGATCGAGACCGGCCGGTGGTGGCGCACCGCATCGGCGACCGTGAGCAGCACCCCGGAGTCCGGGGTGTCGAACTCGGCGGGCCGATCGGTGAAGGCGAGGGATTCCAGCAGTGTGTCGAGCCGGCGGGCGATGTGCTTGGGCAGCACCCGCCGGATCTTGGCCGATGCCGTCTCGCTCGCCGTCTGCTGCGTCGTCGTCAATCCTGCTCGGCGGCCGGCGACCAGGCCGAGCAGCACGGCCAGCGCCTCGTCGTCGCTGAGCATGAGCGGAGGCAGGCGGTACCCGGGGCCGAGCCGGTAGCCGCCGTACCGGCCGCGCACCGATTCCACGGGCACGTCGAGGTCGATCAGCTGGTCCACGTACCGGCGAACGGTGCGCCCTTCGACGCCGAGCCGGTCGGCGAGTTCGGCCACCGTCCGGGTGCCGCCCGACTGCAGCAGCTCCAGGAGTGTCAGTACGCGGCCGGTGGGTCGAGGCATGTTCGCAGCCTAATGCGAATACAGGACCGATTCTGTCCACTATTTCTCCTAGCCTGCGACCTGCACGTGTCAGGCACGACCAAGGAGATTCCCATGGACTTCGTCTCGATCCGCATCATCACCGGTGACGTGGCACGCCTCGTCGACTTCTACGAGCGAGCCACCGGGACACGGGCGGCGTGGGCCACCGAGGACTTCGCCGAGCTCAGGACCGCGGGCGCCACCCTCGCGATCGCCGGCACCCGCACCGTCCCGCTGTTCGCCCCGGGCTCTGCCCGCCCTGCGGACAACCACAGCGTGATCACCGAGTTCCTCGTCGACGACGTGGACCGCGTCTACCGGGACCTGAGCGGCTTCGTCACCGACTTCGTCACCGAGCCCACCACGATGCCGTGGGGCAACCGGTCGCTGCTGTTCCGCGACCCCGACGGCAACCTCGTCAACTTCTTCACCCCCGTCACCCCGGCGGCCGTCGCGAAGTTCGCACGCTGACCCCTACTCCGCGACGAAGGGGGCGTATCCGATCGGGACCCGCTCACCTCGTGAAAGTCGATCCCGAGGGCCTTCGACCGGCGGCGGGTCGCCTCCGACTCGGGGAGAAGCGTGGCTCCCGGGTACAGGCAGTGCCACTTCACACCCCAGACGTACCCATCGAGGTCGACGCCCGTTTCGTGGTCGGTGAGCCGGTCGTCCAGCGAGACCCGCCAGGTCTCCGCCGGCAGTGAGGTCTCACACCGCGCCTCGACGCAGTACCGGAAGAGATACCGCAGGTGGGACGGCCTGACACCGGTACGGGGATCAGCCGTTGCGTGGACGATGACCTCGTAGTCACGCATGTAGTTGGTGTATCCGTGGTGCACGACAGCGTGGTCGAAGGTCTCGTCCAGCATCTGCTCGAGTACGGCGCGATCCATGCCGCACTTCTACAGCACTCGGCGAGACCTTCGACAACGCGGTTCATGTCCTCCGGGGCCGAGGCCGGCCGATGCCGCGTCAGCTGTCGAGCGAGCACGGTCGGGTCACCGTCCGTCGACCGCCCGGTAGGTGCAGACGTTGACGCCGGTGCCGCTGGTGACGGTGGAGACCAGTTCGAGGGTGCGCTTGGCGCCGTCGGCCGGGAAGATCGACTTGCCGCCGCCGAGGAGCACCGGCATGACCATGAGCTTGAGCTCGTCGACCAGGCCCTCCGCGATCAGCGTGCGGGCAAGGGTCGG
>NZ_JBEYFP010001042.1:0-1890 GCF_040634455.1 Kitasatospora sp. NPDC007106 | reverse complement strand
GTCACGACGGCGGCGAGCAGCAGGCCCGCGGCCGCGGCCACCGGGACGGCGGCCGGGGAGGTCGCGGCCAGCCAGGCGAGCGGCAGGCGTCCGGCGGCGGCCAGCCACGGCAGGTGCAGCAGCCCGGCGAGGAGCAGTACGGACAGGCCGACCGCCGTACCGGCGGCGAGCAGCGCGGCGCAGCAGGCGACCGCGAGGGCCGCCCAGCGCGGGGTGAGCCGGGCGGCGAGCGCCCGGACGGCGGGAGCGGAGAGCCAGGGCAGCAGGAGTGCGGCCAGGGCGGGCGTGTTCACGCCCGCTCCGGGGTGCCGCCGGCGTCGGCGAGCAGGCTGCGCAGCAGGGCCTCGTCGCCCGGGCCGAGCGCGGAGACGAAGTGCCGCAGCACGCTGTCGCGGTCGGCGCCCTTGCTGAGCTCGGTGTGCATCCGGGAGGCGACCATGCCGGAGGCGTCCTGGGCGGCGGCGTACACGTAGCCGCGGCCGGCCCGCTCGCGGTGGACGAGGTCCTTCTCGTGGAGCCGGGTCAGGATCGTGGTGACGGTGGTGCGGGCGAGGGCGCTGCCGAGTGCGTCGTTGACCTCGCCCGGGCTGAGCGGCCGGTCGGCCTCCCAGAGGACGGCGAGGACGTCGGACTCCAGCTGCCCGTGCGGGCGCCTCGTCGCTGCGGCGTCGGACATTCCCGGTGTTCCCCTCTCCCCGTCGGACCGCGCCCGGGGCCGTGGCGGCGGCCCGGTCTCCAGGCTACGCGGCGGTGTGCGCGGCCGGGGGCGCGGTGCGGTCGGGGGTGCGTGCGGTCGACGGCGTCGACCGGGCGGACGGACGGAGGTGCTGCGGGCCGGATCGGTGCGGCGCGCAGCCGGTGCGGACACGGCGCGGGCGGCCGCCCGGGTGGTGGGCGGCCGCCCGTTGCGGCGGTGCGGATCAGGCGTTCAGGACGCCGGTGCCGAGCAGGCCGAGCAGCAGCACGCCGACGACGATCCGGTAGGCCACGAAGGCGTTGAAGGAGTGCTTGGCGACGTACTTCAGCAGCCAGGCGATCGAGGCGTACGCGACGATGAAGGAGACCGCCGTGCCGACGATCAGCGGCAGCGGGTCCACGCCGGCGCCGAGGGCGTCCTTGAGCTCGTACAGGCCGGCGCCGGTGAGGGCCGGGATGCCGAGGAAGAAGGAGAGCCGGGTGGCGGCGACCCGCTCCAGGTCGAGCATCAGACCGGCCGACATGGTGGCGCCGGAGCGGGAGAAGCCCGGGAAGAGCAGGGCGAGGATCTGGGCGGAGCCGACGATCATGGCGTCCTTGAGGCCGGTGTCGTCCTCGCCGCGCTTGAGCCGGCTCATCTGGTCGGCCGCCCACATGACGCCGCTGCCGACGATCAGCGAGCCGGCGACCACCCACAGGGAGGCGAGCGGGCCCTCGATCAGCGGCTTGGCGGCGAGGCCGACGACCACGATCGGGATGGTCGCGTAGATCACCCACCACGCGAACTTGTAGTCGTGGTGGTACCGCTCCTCCTTGTTCACCAGGCCGCGGCCCCAGGCGCCGACGATCCGGGTGATGTCCTTGAGGAAGTAGAGCAGCACGGCCGCGATCGCGCCGACCTGGATGACGGCGGTGAAGCCGACCACCGACGTGTCGTCGACCGGGATGCCCATCAGGCCCTCGGTGATCTTCAGGTGGCCGGTGGAGGAGATCGGCAGGAACTCCGTCACTCCCTCCACCACGCCGAGGACGACGGCTTGACCGACGGTGATCACGCTCACGTGGGACCCTTCCCGGATCTCGACCCTGCGGGCGGGCCACCGCCCGCACGTCTACGAGAATGTAGACGTCCTGGGTCGCGGTGGTCCACCCGGGTCGGCGTGGCGCGCGCCCGGGCCTCCGCGGGCGGCGCGC
>NZ_JBEYFP010001041.1:0-1894 GCF_040634455.1 Kitasatospora sp. NPDC007106 | reverse complement strand
CCCAAGGCCACGGCGAAGGCCGCTGCCGCGCCCGCGGAGAAGCCGTCGGCGAAGGCGGCCCGCACCGCGGACGCGGACGCCCGGGCCGCCGCGCGGGCGGAGGCCGGCGGGCACGAGCGGACCGGCCGGCTGCAGGAGGCCCTCCGCTTCTACACCCAGGCCGAGGCCCTGGGCGACAAGGAGGCCAAGCACGAGATCGCCCGGATCTGTCTGAAGCTGCGCGACCGGACCGACGATCCCGAGGAACGCCGGCGGCTGCGGAAGCGCGCCGTCAAGCGGTACCGCGAACTGGCCGAGGCCGGCGACCCCAGGGCGATTCATGCGATGGCCGAGCTCGACACCACCAACAGCGAGAAGTGGCAGCGCCAGTCCGCGCTGGCGGGCAGCACCAAGGCCATGCGTGAGGTCGCGCGGACCCACCTGGAGGCCGACGGCCCCGGCGACGTCCGCACCGCACTGGACTGGCTCCGCCGGGCCGGCCAGGCCGGGAACAACGCCGCGATCATGGACGGCGCCCGGGCGTGCGAGGCCCGCGGCGACATCCGGGAGGCCATCGACTGGTACCGCTGGGCCGCGGAGTGCGGCAACGAGCGGGCCGCCCGGGAGGCCGACCGCCTGGAGACGAGCCACGTCGGGACGGCCATCTGGCGCCGCCTGTCCGGGCGGATCCGCCGCACCCTCGGGTGACGGGCGAGCCACGGGCACGGTGCGGAGCGGCGCCGTGCAGTGCTGCGCCGTGGGTGCGGCGGCGTCAGGATCGCGTCAAGGCGGGGCCCGTCCGCGTAGGCCGTGCGTCAAGAACCGGTACCCGGGGAGGGCGGAGGGAATCCACTGGTGGAGCGGGACCCGGGTGACCGGGCCGCCCGTCCGACCACCGGAAGGAAACACCTGCCGTGACCGACCGCCACGTCCTCGCCGCCGTCCTCGCCACCGTCCCCGCGCCGTCGAGCAGCCGCCGAGCCGTGCCGCCGGCCGAGGTGCGGGGGACCGCCCGCACCCTCCGCCGGGACGCCGCCGACGGCCCGGAGGAACCGCGGGCCGACCGCGCCCGCACCACCGGCAACTGCCGCACGGCACTGCAGTACCTCGACTGACGGCACCTCACCGACCCTCCCGACCAGGCCACCCGAGGACGAGCGATGACCACCGACACCACCGTGCCCGACGAACCCGAGGAACCCGGCGCACCAGGGGCACCCGGCGGACCAGCGGCGCATGCCCTCCGCTTCGTGCCCGTACGGACCACCGGCCCGGTGCAGGTGCTGCGGCTCTTCCGGCACCGCGACGGCAGCCGCTGCGCCGTCGCCTTCAGCACCGCCGCCGCCCTGCACGCCCTGCTCGGCCCCGACCAGGAGGCGGCCGAGCTCACCGAACCCGCCCTGCGCGGCCTCACCGCCCCGCTCGGCATCGACCGCCTCGTCCTCGACCCGGGACTGGTCGCGCCCCACCCCGGTGGCACCGGGTTCCCCGCCGGCGCCACGCTCCGCGGGCTGCCCGCCGCCGAACGGCCGCTGGAACGGCAGTGGTGACGCCGCGTCCGCTGCACGCCGTCGTCCGGCTCTGCCACGGCCCCGCGCCCCTCGACTTCGACCACCTGGCGGCGCGCTGCCCCGCCGTACGGTCCGGCCTCGCGCTGGCAGGGGAGGCCGACCTCGAACTCCTCCTCGCCTGCACCGGCCCCCGCGAACTGCACGCCGTCGTCGCGGAACTGCGCCGGGCCGGCGCCACCCGCCTCCGCGTCGAGCTGGTGCTCCGCACCCTCGCCCCGGCCGCCACCCCCGCAGCGCCGCCGTCCCCGCCCCTCCTCATCAGGAGCGCCGCGCCATGACCACCCTGTCCGCCCACCCGCCCACCGGTCGCCCATCGGTATATCACACCTCAGAAATCCCCTGAA
>NZ_JBEYFP010001040.1:0-1901 GCF_040634455.1 Kitasatospora sp. NPDC007106 | reverse complement strand
CCCAGACCGCTGCTCACCGCCTCCGGGTCGATCTCGGCGAGTCTGCGGTTGATGGCGAGGGCCTCGGTGGCGGCCTCGAGTGCCCGATCGGGTTCGACGGGTTCCGCGGCCAGGCAGGCACCCAGCGTCGCCAGGCAGGTGGCGAGCAGCGTGCCGTACCCCGCCTCCCCTGCCTCGGCCAGGGGGCGGCACAGCGCGATCGCGCGTTCGAGGTGGGGAAGTGCCTCGTCGCGCCGCTCCAGGTCGGCCAGCACCGAGCCGGCGGCGAGCCCGGCCAGTATCCGTCCCACGGTCCGCGTGGGGTCGCTCTCGGGCACGCGTCCCGCCTTGGCGACCGCTGCGGTGACGACCTCCTCGGCCTCGTCGAGGCGGCCCAGCATGAGCAGGAGGAATCCGCGGGTCCGCTGGGCCAGGTCGAGCGCCGGTTCGTGGGGGGCCGCCTCGTCGGCCGTCAGGCGCTCTCGGTGCTCGTCGGCCCGCTCGAGGGCGGTCAGCGCCTCGGTGGGGCGCAGCCGGGTCAGCAGTACCTCGGCGAGACAGCCCAACTCGGCAACGAGACCCACGCGTTCGACCACGCCCCCGCGGTCGGCGATGCGGCTGCGAACGGCGACGGCCTCGCGCGCGGCCGCCTCGGCGTCGCTGTAGCGCCCCAGTCTCGGCAGCAGGTTCCTCAGCTGGGCCAGCGCGGCCGCCAACCGGTCGTCGTAGCGTTCCGGATCGTCCTGTGCGAGGTCCCTCAGAACCTCCGCGGCCTCCGCTGCGGCCTCGGCTGCCTCGCGCCGCCTCCCGGCGCAGAAGGCGAAGGCGCCGAGCAACTCGAGCATGTCGACCAGCTCGGACGGCCCCGTCGACGACGGCGACCCGGCGTTCCTCCGGGCCAGGCGCACGGCCCTCCGCACCGGTGCGACCGCCTCGTCGAGGCGTCCGAGCGCATCGAGGCACATGGCACGGCCGATCAGCAGCTCGATCACCACCGGGTAGAGCGCCTCGGTGGCACCGGCGTAGCACGCGAGCACCGTGTCGAGGAGCTCCAGCGCCTCGCCCGCCCGATCCGCGGTGACCAGCATGCAGCGAAGGTTCCGCAGCAGACCGGCGAAGTTCCGGGCGATCGTGCGGGGCTGTGTCCTGGTGAGCTCGTGGTAGGCGCCCGCTGCTTCCACGGCGGCGGTGATCGCGGCCTCCGCCCGGCCGTCCGCGGCCGACCAGGAAGCCAGTGTGGCGAGGCCCATCGCCCGGGACGACGCGAAGACGGCGGGGTGCTCGTCGTACAGCTCGGAGTAGATGCGTGCGGCTTCGTCGGCCGCCGTCAGTGCTCCTGCGGTGTCTCCGCAGTCCCCGCGCTGGTTGGCCAGGGTGTTGAGGGACGTGGCCAACTCGTCGCGGTGACCGTCCCGCTGCGCGACGACCTCCCGGTGGAGCGCGACGGACCGAGCTGCGACCTCCACCGCCTCCTCGCTCTGCCCGAGTTCGCCGAGGTCGGTCGCGAGGGAGTTCAGGGACCGGGCGAGCGAGGGCCGGTACATGTCGGAGAGTTCCCGGTACAGGCGCTCGCGGATCCGGATGACCCTCCGGGTCAGCAGCAGCGCCTTGCGCCGGTCGCCCATCCGGCCCTGACAGTCGGCCAGGGTCCCGAGTGCCATGGCCAGATCGGGATCGTAGGCGTCCGGGTGCCGCTCGGCGAGCGGCTCGCACACCGCAACGGCCTCGGCAGCCGAATCGAGGGCCTCGCGGAAGTGGCCGACGGCGTTCAGTCGGATGGCGAGGTTGTTCAGGCGCAGCACGAGATCGCCGGCGGCGCCGGGCACCCCGGCCAGGACCAGCCTGCGCTGGACGGCCACCGCCTCGGCCATGCTCTCCAGCGCTTCCGCGTGCAGGCCGAGGTCGCTCTGGGCCGACGACAG
>NZ_JBEYFP010001039.1:0-1902 GCF_040634455.1 Kitasatospora sp. NPDC007106 | reverse complement strand
TGCTCCGTCCGCGCGGTCCGACGCCGCGGCGAGCGGCTCGACCGGACCCCGGCGAGCGGCTCGACCGGACCCCGGCGAAGGCCGGGTGACCCGGCCGGGGCCGCCGCACCGAGTCGCAGGCCGACCGCCAACCGCCGTTCATCCGCCGGTCGTGCGCGTTCCCTACGCTCGGGCCGCTACCGGTGGCGACCAGTCACTTGCGGTGATCGGTGGCCGGCGCCCGCCCGGCGCGGCCACCCCTGAGTGAAAGGCCGTTGGATGGCCCCGCGCCTCTCCGTCGTCGTTCCGATCCACAACGTCGAGCGCTACCTCCGGGAGTGCCTCGACTCGATCGCGGCCCAGACCTTCGAGGACTTCGAGTGCGTCATGGTCGACGACGGCTCGACCGACGGCGGGGCCGCCATCGCCGAGGCCCGCGCCGCCGAGGACCCCCGCTTCCGGCTGGTCCGGCAGGAGAACAAGGGCCTCGGCGCCGCCCGCAACACCGGCTGGCGCCACCTCACCCCCGGCACCGAGTACCTGGCCTTCGTGGACAGCGACGACACCCTGCCGCCGCACGCGTACCAGCTGATGATCCGTACGCTGGACGAGACCGGCTCCGACTTCGCCTCCGGCAACGCCATGCGGCTGCGGCGCGACGGCCTCACCCCCTCGCACGCGCACCGCCGCCCGTTCCGCGAGACCCGGCTGCGCACCCACGTCAGCGAACTGCCGGCCCTGGTCACCGACCGCACCGCCTGGAACAAGGTCTACCGGCGCTCGTTCTTCGACGTCGCAGGCATCCTCTACCCCGAGGGCATCCTGTACGAGGACGCGCCGGTCAGCGTGCCGCACCACTTCCTGGCCGAGCGGGTCGACGTGCTCGCCGATCCGGTCTACCACTGGCGGGTCCGCGAGGACGGCGAGCTGTCGATCACCCAGAAGAAGACCGACCCGCGCGGCCTGGCCGACCGGGTCCGCTCGATGGAGCTCGTCCGGGAGTGGCTGCTCGGCCGCCCCGAGCCGGTGTTCGCCGAGCACCTGCGCGCCTACGACCGGAACTGCCTGGTCGAGGAGATCCCGATGTTCTTCTGGTCCGTCCCGGACGGCGACCGCGCCTACCGGGAGGCCTACCAGCGGCACGTCAGCCGGCTGGTCCGGGCGATCGGCCCCGAGCGGCTGGCCGGGCTGAGCACCCAGCTGTGGCTCAAGTACCGTCTGACGCTGGCCGATCGGATGCGCCGCTTCGTCGCCGTGCAGCGTCTGCACCGCCTCGCCCGGCGCACCCGGCAGGCCGTCGCCCGGGGCTGAGCCGGCGAACCGTGCGCGTTACTGCTTGACACCTTGCGTCATACTGTAACGCGCGCGGTCCGAGGCAGCTCGGAGCGGGCAGCAGCACCCGGCCCCGCGTGGGCCCCTCCCGCACCCCGGAGCACGCCATGCACCCCTTCCTCGACCACCCGGGGCCGCTCGCCTTCGCGCACCGGGGCGGCGACCTCGGCCGCCCGGAGAACTCGTTCGCCGCCTTCGAGGCCGCCGTCGCCCTCGGCTACCGCTACCTCGAGACGGACGTGCACGCCACCCGCGACGGCGTCCTGGTGGCCTTCCACGACTCCCGCCTGGACCGGGTCACCGACAGCTCCGGCGCGGTGGCCGAACTGCCCTGGGACACCGTCCGGCAGGCCAGGATCGGCGGCACCGAACCCGTGCCGCTGCTGGAGGACCTGCTCGACGCCTTCCCCGGTGCCCGCTTCAACATCGACGTCAAGGCGGCCCAGGCCGTCGGACCGCTGGTCGAGGCGGTCCGCCGGACCGACGCCTGGGACCGGGTCTGCGTCGGCGGCTTCTCCGACAGCCGCCTCGCCGCCGTCCGCGCCGCCGCCGGCCCCCGGCTGGCCACCTCGCTCGGCCCGCGCGAGGTGG
>NZ_JBEYFP010001038.1:0-1907 GCF_040634455.1 Kitasatospora sp. NPDC007106 | reverse complement strand
CTGCCCGGTGCGGTGCACCGCGTTCTGGAGGGCCAGACGCACGACGTGGCGGCGGAGGCGCTGGCGCCCGTCCTCGCGGAGTTCTTCCTCGGCTGAGGCCCGATCGGGGCCGGTGCGCCGGCGGTCCGTGCTGAACTGTCGTCATGGACAACGCCCGATACCTGGAATGCCTCGCGGCCGACTTCGCCCGGCTGCGGTCCGTGGTGCCGCTCGCACCCACCGCGGCCGTGCCGACCTGCCCGGGGTGGACGGTCACCGACCTGGCCCGGCACGTCGGCGCCGTGTACCTGCACAAGATCGCGGCGATGCGGGAGGGCGCCGAACCCGAGCAGTGGCCGCCGAAGGGGCTCGACGAGGAGGAGCCGATCGCGCTCCTCGACCGGGCCTACCAGGGCCTGCTGGCCGAGTTCGCCGCCCGCCGCCCCGAGGACCCGGCCGGCTCCTGGTACGCGCCGGACACATCGGTGGGCTTCTGGATCCGGCGGATGGCGCAGGAGACGGTGATCCACCGGATCGACGCCGAGCTCGGCACCGGGCAGCGGGTCGCGCCCGTCCCGGCCGATCTCGCGGTGGACGGCATCGACGAACTGCTGAAGGTCTTCGTGGCGTACGGCGTCGCGGAGTGGGGCGGCTACTTCACCGGGATCCTGGCGGACTCCCCCGGCCGCGGCTACGAGGTGCGCACCGAGGGCGCCGTCTGGCGGCTGCGGACCGGCCCGGGGGTGTTCACGGTCGAGGACGGGGCGGGCGGCGGCCCGGCGGACGCCGTGGTGAGCGGTCCGCCCGCGGCCGTGCTGCGCTGGGTGTGGAACCGTCAGGACGGCAACCCGGCACCCGGTCTGACCGTCGAGGGCGATCCCGACGCCGTCGCGGAGCTGAAGCGCTGCATCGTCACCGCCACCCAGTGACCCCCGGCGGGGGCCGGGGGGCTGCCGTTCGGCCAACCCGTTTGTGCGCGGCCGCCCCCGGCCAGCACGATGTCCCCGCACGGCCGGTCGGCACGGCCATCAGGTGACGGGAGCAGGGATGATCCGCTGGGTGTACGCGTTCGTGGACCGGCCGCGGGAGCGGTTCGCGCAGGCCGCCGGGTTCTGGACGGCGGCGACCGGCACGTCGCTGTCACAACGCCGGGGTGCGGACGGCGAGTTCGCGACCCTGCTGAGCGAGGGAACGGACGCCTGCCTGAAGCTCCAGGGCGTGGCCGACGGCACCGGCGGCGCCCACCTGGACCTGGCGGTCGAGGACGTCCGGGCGCTCGCCGGCCGCGCCGTCGAACTGGGTGCCTCGGTGCTGGCGGACGAAGGCGACGGCCTGGTGGTCCTCGCCTCCCCCGCCGGGCAGTCGTTCTGCGCGGTGCCCTGGCGCGGCGAGTCCCGCCGTCCGGAGGTCTTCGCGGGCACCCGGCTGGACCAGCTCGCCGTCGACGTCCCGGGCGGGGCGTTCGAGGCCGAGACGGCGTTCTGGGGCGGGCTGACCGGCTGGCCGGTGCTGACCGGCTCGCGGCCGGAGTTCCGGGTGGCCAAGTCGCCGGCGGAGCTGCCCGTCCGGATCCTGCTGCACCGGCTGGACGACCCCCGGCCGACCGGTGCCCACCTGGACTTCGCCTGCGCCGACCGCGCGGCCGCCCGGCGCGCCCACGAGGACCTCGGCGCGGTCTTCGTCGCCGAGCACAGCCACTGGACGGTGATGCGCGACCCGGCCGGCGGCACCTACTGCCTCACCGCCCGCGACCCGCACACCGGCGCCCTGGGCTGACGGCGGGAGCGCTCAGCGCCGCCCGTCCGCCACCGCCGCCGTGGTGAGCCGGTCGACGAGGGCGCAGGTCAGCACGGCCGCGGCGAGGGCGGCGGCGGCCGCGCCGAGCAGCGCCGTCTCGTAGTGGGCGCCCGCCGTCAGGCGTGCGGCGG
>NZ_JBEYFP010001037.1:0-1908 GCF_040634455.1 Kitasatospora sp. NPDC007106 | reverse complement strand
CGGTCCAGCCGGGCCTGCGTCCGGCCGGACCGGGTGGCCGAGGAGATCCGCGCGGCCGGCGGCGCGGCCGAGACGGCGGTCGTGGACGCGCTCGACGAGACCGCCGTCGACCGGCACGCCGACGCGGTCGCCGAACGGTTCGGCGGGATCGACATCTCCTTCGACCTGATCTCCTACGGTGACGTGCACGGCACCCCGCTGGCCGGCATGTCGCTGGAGGACTTCGAACGGCCGGTGGTGAACGCCGTCCGGTCGATGTTCCTCACCGCACGGGCCGCCGCCCGGCACATGATCCCGCAGCGGTCCGGGGTGATCCTCAACTTCGGCGGCGACGGCGGCCACGACCCGATCCGCGACTACTTCATCGGCGGCTTCCAAGTGGCCCTGGAGGCGACCGGCACCCTGCGCCGCCAGCTCGCCGCCGAACTCGGCCCGCACGGCATCCGCGTGGTGACCCTGCACACCGGCGGCATCCCCGAGACCGTCCCGGCCTCCGATCCGGCCCGCGACGCGATCACCGAGATGATCGTCGGCAGGACCATGCTCGGCCGCGCCGCGAACCTCGCGGACGTCGGCCGGGTCGCCGCCTTCCTCGCCTCGGACGGAGCCGCCAGCATCACCGCGGCCTCGGTCAACATCACCTGCGGCGCGGTGGCGGACTGACGCCCCCTCGGCCCCGCGAAGTTTTACCGAACGGTCGACCAACGGCCCCGCCCGTCCGGATAGGTTCCAGGCAACCCCGAAAACCGCATCGGACGCCCCGCACGGGGGCGTGCCGCCGAGGAGGCCTGCCGTGACCGCGATCGACCCGACCCCCGACCACCCGATGCCCGACCACCCGACCCCCGACCACCCGACCCCCAACCACCCGATGCCCGTCGCCCCGGTGGCTGTCGCCCCGACGCCCGTCGACCTGGCCGCGGCGGCCGCCGCGCTGCCCGACGCCTGGAGCTCCCGTCTGCTCGGGCACGTGGGCAGCGCCGCCGTGAAGGTCCTCCGGATGGACGGGCAGCCGCTCGCCATCGAACACCACCCCACCGCCGAAGCCCTGCTGGTCCTCGACGGCCGGCTCGAACTCGTCGTGGACGGCGCCGAAACCACCGTCGGCCCGGGCGGCCTGGCCTGGGTCCCCGCCGGAGCGCGGCACGCCGTCCGCCCCGGCAGCCACGGCACACTGGTCATCGTCGAGGTGCCCGAGGGATGACCCCCGGTCACCGACCCGCCGAACGAAGGGACGCCATGCCGACGGCGCAGCAATGGATCGACTCACTCGGTCTGGAACCGCACGTGGAGGGCGGCTACTTCCGGCGCACCTACCAGGCCGACCACCGGCCCACGGTGCGGACCCCGGCCGGTGAACGGTTCGCCGTGACCGCCATCCACTACCTGCTGACGCACTGGTCGCCGATCGGGCACTGGCACCTCAACCGTTCCGACATCCTGCACTTCCACCACCACGGCGACCCGATCACCTACCACCTGCTCCACCCCGACGGCCGCTACGAGAGCGCCGTCCTCGGCCAGGACCCGGGCCGCGGCCACCTCCTCACGCTCGCCGTCCCGGGCGGCGTCTGGAAGGCCTCCCACCTCACGGCCGGCGACCACGGCCTGATCAGCGAGGCCGTGGTGCCCGGCTTCGACTACGCCGACATGACCCTCGGCCGGGTCGAGGACCTACTGCGCCGCTTCCCCGACCACGAGGAACTCGTCCGCCGCTACTGCCACCCGGCCTGACCGAAGAGGACCCCCAGGGGCGCAGGAAGCCGTACCGAACTCTCGCTCGGGCGGTCACCCCAGGTGCCCCCACGCGCCCCTGAGCGGTGGAGCCCCACGCCCTTGGCTACCGGACCCGCGGGCGCAGGGCCAGGGCGATCGGGGTGCCGAGGGCGCAGGCCAGTGCGCAGACCG
>NZ_JBEYFP010001036.1:0-1910 GCF_040634455.1 Kitasatospora sp. NPDC007106 | reverse complement strand
AGCCCGTGCCGCACTTGGTGCAGAAGCCCTCCGGGCGCCCCGCCCGGGCCGCGGTGCGGGTCAGCGGCCGAGCAGCGGCACGTCGATGTCGCCCATGTGGTAGGCACGGACGGCCTGGACGAGCTCGTCGACGGAGAGCTGCCCGTCACCGTTGGCGTCGATCTGGGCGAAGGCCTCGAGCGGGTTCATGTCCTGGACGCCGATCGCGTCCATCCAGCTCTTGAACTCGGCCGGGTTGACCTGGCCGTCGCCGTCCACGTCGACCAGCTCGACGATCGCCTGGATGGTCGGCTTGACGACCCGGCCGAAGCCCGCGCCGCCGTTCTCGAAGATGTGCTCCTCGGCGATGTGGTTGAACTGCTCCGGGGTGAGGGCGCCGGTCTGCTCGTCGATGCCGGCCTTGTCGGCGAAGAAGGCCCACATGCCGAGGTAGGCATTCGTCAGGGCACGGGCGGCCGGGGTGCCGGGGGCCTCGCCGAAGGCCTGGAGGATGCGCTGGGCCTCGGCGTCCCAGTCGGCGCGGTCGATCTGGCCGTCGCCGTTGACGTCCCAGAGGTCGAAGCGCTTCTGGGCACGCTGGAGCTGCACGGAAGTGGTCATCTCGGAGTTCTCCAAGGGGTGTCTCGCACGGGCTGCCGGCCCAGGGACAGGGCCGGCGGTGGCGCCCGGCTGATCTGTGAAGTGACGGCACGTATCGGTGCGGCCACGGAACGTCACACTACCGGTGCGGCGGGAGACCGATCGCACACATACCGCCAACCGGGTGAGCCTGACACTTCGTTGACGGCCCATCTCGCCCGGCGGCCGCGCAGCCACGGGCCGACCGCTCGAATCGGCGACCCGGTCAACACCTCCTCGCCGCCCTGCCCGCCCGGGTGATCACTGACGGTTCGACAGCTCCCTTAGCCACTGCGGCGCTTACTCTCGGTCCGTGACCGACGCACTCCCCCCGCTGCCCCTGATCGGCCTCGGCCCGCAGGCCTTCGCCGCCGTGAACGCCCTGCACGGCGCCGTCGAGGAGGCCGCCACGGCCGCCGGCCTGGAGCCGATCCTGCTGGAACTCGTCCGCCTCCGCTGCTCGCAGATCAACGGCTGCGTGTACTGCGTGGACCTGCACACCAACGCCGCCCGCCGGGCGGGCGAGAAGGACGACCGGCTGGCCCAGTTGGTGGTCTGGCGGGAGTCCGAGCTGTTCACCGAGCGCGAGCGGGCCGCGCTGGCGCTGGCCGAGGCGGTGACCCTGGTGCACGACCACGACGCGGGCCGTGCGCTGCACCGCGCCGCGCGTCCCGTGCTCTCCGAGCCGGAGGCGGCCTTCGTCGCCTGGGCCGCGACCGTGGTGAACACCTACAACCGGATCGCCGTGACCTCCCGGCCGGTCGCCGCCGCGGGAGTCTGACGGTGGAGGTCTGGCTGCTCAACAACCTCTCCACGTTCACCCTCGGCGGCGTCGTGGTCGGCGGCATCGTGGTCCTCGCCGTGCTGGGCAGTGCCCTGACCCGGCGCCGCTACCCGCAGACCGCCGACGGCACACACAACGACATGGTGGGCGTGGTGCTCAGCATGTTCGGCGCCATCTACGGCGTGATCCTGGCCTTCGTCATCGTGACGCTGTGGACGCAGCTGGAGAACGCGGAGACCGTGGTCGCCGCAGAGGCCACCGCCGCCGCCCAGATCGTGCGTGACGCCCAGGCGTTCCCGGCCGCCGACCGCGACCGGGTGAACCACGCCGTCGACGGGTACGTGCACGCCGTGGTCGAGCAGCAGTGGCCGCTGATGCGGTCCGGCCAGGGCGACTACAACCGCACCGCCGCCAAACTGGAGGCGGTCTACCAGTCGCTGCAGGCCTACCAGCCCGACACCCACTCCGAGCAGACCTTCTACGACCAGGCGGTGGACAGCGCCGGCCA
>NZ_JBEYFP010001035.1:0-1910 GCF_040634455.1 Kitasatospora sp. NPDC007106 | reverse complement strand
ATCGACTCGATCCGCCGCGGGGTGGACGTCGCCCGGGCGGCCGGCCGCACCCACGTCGCCGGGTGCACCGGCTCGACCTCGGAGAAGGTCGCCGTCGCCGTGCACGACCTGCCGGAGGACGCGCTGCTGGACATGGGCGACTTCGCGGGCGCGGTGCTCAAGTACCTCAAGCGCCACCCGGTGCCGCGGCTGACCGTGGCCGGCGGCTTCGCCAAGCTGTCCAAGCTGGCGGCCGGCCACCTCGACCTGCACTCGGCCCGCTCGCAGGTCGACAAGGGCTACCTGGCCGAGCTGGCCCGCCGCGGCGGCGCCTCGCCGGAACTGGCCGCGGCGGTCGCCGCCGCCAACACCGGCCTGGAGGCGGTGCAGTTGTGCGCGGCGGCCGGGGTGCCGCTGGGCGACCTGGTGGCCGAGGCGGCCCGGGCGACCGCGCTCGGCGTGCTCGCCCCGGCCCCGGTGGCGGTGGACGTGATCTGCATCGACCGGGCCGGCACGATCGTCGGCCGGGCCGAGCCGCTGGGCCCGGCCGCCCGCCGGTGACGGGCGCCGCTCAGCCGATGACGGCCTGCGCGTCGATCTCCACCAGCATCGGCTCCTGCGGCAGTTCGACCATCACGGTCGTCCGGCAGGGCTTCACCCCGCCCGGGGCGACGTTCTCCTCGATGAAGGCGGCGTAGGCCGCGTTCATCTCCGCGAAGTCCGAACGCTTCGTCAGGTAGACGCGGAACATCACCACGTCCTCGACGGTGCCGCCGCCCGCCTCGACGATCGCCTTGACGTTCTCCAGCGTTCGCCGGGTCTGAGCCCGCACGTCCCCGGGGTACAGGTACTCCCCGGTCGCCGGGTCCTGCGGGCCCTGGCCGGAGACCTGCAGGATCGGGCCCTTGCGCACCCCCTGGGAGAACATCCAGGCGGGCGCGGGGGCGCCGTCCGTGCGGACCTCGGTCTTCTCGGTCATGCGGTGTGCTTCCTCTCGCGGGATCGGACTCATCGAGGATCAGAAGGGATCGGAAAGGATCAGACGGGGGCGCCCGCGTCGGCGGAGATCGCCCGGGCCGTGGCCAGCAGCTGCGGCAGCAGCTCCAGCACCTGCTCGTACGGCAGCACCACGTCCGGCACCGAGACCGACGCGGCGGCGACGACCCGCCCGGAGACGTCCCGGACGGGCGCGGCCACGCAGTTGATGAACGGCTCGTGCTCGGCGTGGTCCTGCGCCCAGCCCTGGGCGGCGACCTGCTCCAGTTCGGCGAGCAGCTGCTTCGGCCCGGCGATCGTGTTCGCCGTGTGCGGGGTGTACTCGATCGCGGCGGCCACCTTGCGGCGCTCGGCCGGCGGCAGGTCGGCCAGCAGCACCTTCGCCACGGCGGTGCAGTGCAGCGAGGCCCGCAGCCCGATCCGGGAGTACATCCGCACCGGCTGCCGGGAGTCGTACTTGTCGATGTAGACCACCTCGCCGCCCTCGTACGCGGCCAGGTGCACCGTCTGGCCGGTCGCCGCGTTCAGCTCGGCGAGGTGCGGCGCGGCGGTGCGGCGGATGCCGCGCTGCTCCAGGGCCAGGCTGGACAGGGCGAACAGGCCGGCCCCGAGGTGGTAGCGGTGGTTGGCGTCGCGGTGGACGAACCGGCCCTCCTCCAGGCTCTGCAGCAGCCGCAGCACGGTGGTCTTGTGCACCCCGAGCGCCTGCGCCAGCTGGTCGAGGGAGCGTTCGCCCTCGCCGAGTTCGGCGAGCAGGCGCAGGGCGCGGGTGACGGTCTGGCTCATGGGGTGGGTGCTCCGAGGTGCGCGGCCGGCCGGGTGAGTACCGGGGACACGATGCCATCCGCGGTCACCCGGGTCGCCGCCTTCGAGAACGACGACCTCAAGCTGTACGGCGTCCAGTACCACCCCGAGGTGCTGCACTCCGACCACGG
>NZ_JBEYFP010001034.1:0-1915 GCF_040634455.1 Kitasatospora sp. NPDC007106 | reverse complement strand
CCTTCACCTCGGCGGTGAGCTGGGGCAGGACGGTGAACAGGTCGCCGACGACGCCGTAGTCGACGAGCTCGAAGATCGGGGCCTCGGGGTCCTTGTTGACCGCGACGATGGTCTTCGAGGTCTGCATGCCGGCGCGGTGCTGGATCGCGCCGGAGATGCCCGCGGCGACGTACAGCTGCGGGGAGACCTGCTTGCCGGTCTGGCCGACCTGGTTGGTGTGCGGGTACCAGCCGGCGTCGACGGCGGCGCGGGAGGCGCCGACGGCGGCACCGAGCGCGTCGGCGAGGTCCTCGACGACGGCGAAGCCCTCGGCGGCGCCGACGCCGCGGCCGCCGGAGACCACGATCGCGGCCTCGGTCAGCTCGGGGCGGCCGGAGGCGACGCGCGGGGTGCGGGCGGTGACGGTGGCCGCGTTGCCGGTGAGGGCGACGGTGACCTGCTCGACGGTGCCGGCGGCCGGCGCCGGCTCGGGGGCGGCGGCGTTCGGCTTGACGGTGATCACCGGGGTGCCGGTGGTCACGGTCGACTTGACCTGGAAGGACGCGGCGAACACCGACTGGGTGGCGACCGGGCCGCTCTCGCCGGCCTCCAGGTCGACGGCGTCGGTGATGATGCCGGAGCCCAGCCGCAGCGCGACCCGGGCGGCGACCTCCTTGCCCTCGCCGGAGGAGGTGACCAGCACCGCGGCGGCGCCGCTGTTCTTGGCGATCTGGGTGAGGGCGTCGACCTTCGGGACCACCAGCTGGGTGGCGAACTCGTCGGCGTCGGCGGTGTAGACCTTGGCGGCGCCGTACTCGGCGGCCTTGGCGGCGATGTCGGCCGCGGCCGCGCCGGCGCCGAGGACGACGGCGGAGGGCTCGCCGATCCGGCGGGCCAGGGTCAGCAGTTCGAGGGCCGGCTTGCGGACCACGCCGTCGGCGTGGTCCACGAGAACCAGGATCTCAGCCATGATTCGTTGCTCCTGATCGTTCGTTGGATGCGCGCGTGCGGCGTGGGCTCAGATGAACTTCTGCTCGGCGAGGTAGGCGGCGAGCTGCTTGCCGCCCTCGCCCTCGTCCTTGACGACGGTGCCGGCGGTGCGGGCCGGGCGGGCGGTGATGTCGGCGACCTTGGTCCAGGAGCCGGCCAGGCCGACCTCGTCGGCGTCGATGCCCAGGTCGTCCAGGTCGAGCTCGGTGACGGGCTTCTTCTTCGCGGCCATGATGCCCTTGAACGAGGGGTAGCGGGCCTCGCCGGACTGGTCGGTGACCGACACGACGGCCGGCAGCGCGGCCTCGACCTGCTCGGTCGCGGCGTCGCCGTCGCGGCGGCCCTTGACCACGCCGCCCTCGACCGACACCTCGGACAGCAGGGTGGCCTGCGGCACGCCCAGCCGCTCGGCGAGCAGCGCCGGCAGCACACCCATCGTGCCGTCGGTGGAGGCCATGCCGCACACCACCAGGTCGAAGCCGGTGTTCTCCAGCGCCTTCGCCAGGACCGCGGAGGTGCCGATCACGTCCGAGCCGTGGATGTCCTCGTCGTTGACGTGCACGGCCTTGTCCGCACCCATCGACAGGGCCTTGCGCAGCGCGTCCTTCGCATCGTCCGGACCCACGGTCAGCACCGTCACCTCGGCGTCGCCGGAGGCCTCCGCGATCCGCAGCGCCTGCTCCACGCCGTACTCGTCCAGCTCCGACAGGAGGCCGTCCACGCCCTCCCGGTCGGTGGTGGTGTCGTCCGCGAAGCGACGGTCACCGGTCGCGTCGGGCACGTACTTCACACAGACAACGATCCTCAAGCTCACGGCCTGTCTCCTGTACTGGTCCTGTCCGGCGGCTGCGGCTGTGCAGTCGGGCGGAACGCACGTTCCTGCCCGCACGCGGGCCGCGTCTTCCTGTGCCCGTCCGGAACTTCCTGGCAGCATACTCGCCAGTAG
>NZ_JBEYFP010001033.1:0-1918 GCF_040634455.1 Kitasatospora sp. NPDC007106 | reverse complement strand
GCGACCCGGAAGTCGTCGTCCACCACCAGTACGTCGATCATGCCGTCTCCACCGGGTGCAGGGCCTCGGGCAGTTCCACCGTGAACCGGGCGCCGCCGCGCGGCCCGGTGCCGACCGCCAGCCGGCCGCCGGACCGCTCCACCACCCGGCCCACCAGCGCCAGGCCCAGGCCGCGCGGCCGGTGCGCCGGGGCGTCCTTGCTCGTCCAGCCTTCTTCGAGGACGAGCGTCCGCAGCTCCTCGGGCACGCCGGGGCCGCTGTCCGCGACCTCGACCAGCAGGGTCGCGCCGACCGGCCGCAGCCGCACGTCCACCGCGCCGGGGCCGGCGCCGACCGCGTCCAGGGCGTTGTCGACCAGGTTGCCGACCACCGTCACCAGCGCCCGCGCGTCGACGGCGGCGTCCGGCAGATGGCTGTCCGCGGTGACGGCGAGCTCCACGCCCCGCTCGGCGGCGACCGCCGCCTTGCCCGCCAGCAGCGCGCCGACGTGCGGGTCCTGTACCTGCTCGGAGATCCGCGCGGTCAGCGCGGAGTGCGACCCGGACTGCTCGGAGATGAACGCCGCGGCCTGCTCGTGCCGGCCGAGCTCCAGCAGGCCGAGCAGGGTGTGCATCCGGTTGGCGTGCTCGTGGTCCTGTGCCCGCAGCGCCTCGGTGAGGCTTCGCGTGTTGTCCAGTTCGCGCACCAGCGATTCGAGTTCGGTGCGGTCGCGGAGCGTGGTGACGGCGCCGCCGTCGGCGGTGGTCGTCCGGTTCACCACCAGCACCCGGTCGTCGCGCACCGCCGGCAGGTCGGTTCCGGTGATCCGCCCGGTCAGCACGTCCGCGAGCCGCCCCGGCGGCAGCAGCGCGTCCACCGTCCGCCCGGCGCAGTCCTCCGGCAGTGCCAGCAGCCGCAGCGCCTCGTCGTTGGCCAGCCGGATCCGGCCCGCCCCGTCGAGGGCCACCATGCCCTCGCGGATGCCGTGCAGCATCGCCTCCCGCTCGACGAGCAGCGCGGCGATGTCGGCGACCGCGATGTTGTGGGTGCGGCGCTTGAGCCGGCGGGCGAGCAGCAGCGTCGCGGCCAGGCCCGCGGCCAGGCCGGCGCCCGCGCACAGCAGGATGCCGTTCGCCATCGACAGCAGCCGGCGGCGGATCGAGCCGTCGCTGATCCCGACCGAGACCTCGCCGACGATCCTCCCGTCCGCGAGCCGCAGCGGCACCTTGCCGCGGGCGGTGCGGCCCAGCGTGCCGTCCTGGATCGCGGTGACCGACTCGCCGCGCAGCGCCGGCAGGGGGTCGGTGGACACCCGCAGTCCGATCCGGGACGGGTCGGTGTGGGACAGCCGGATGCCGTCGGTGTCGGTGATCACCACGAAGCTCGCGCCGGTGGCCAGCCGGATCTGCTCGGCGCCCTGCTGGGCCGTCCGCGAGTCCCGGGCGGCGGCCGCCCGGGCGAGCGCGTCGTCGGCGGCGGTGGCCTGCGCGATCGACAGGGCCCGCTGCATCGCGTCCCGGTCGAGCTCCCGGCTGACCGGCGCGAGGAACAGCCCCGCCGTCACCGCGGTGACACCGACCGTGACCACGGTCTGGCTGAGCAGGAGCTGCGCGAAGACCCGGCGTGGCCAGTGCGGACGCCTCATCGCGTGCTCCTTCCGTGCTCGGCGGGGGCGGGGTGGACGGTCACCCTACGTTTCGGCCGTGTTTCGTGCCAGCCCCGCCCAGCCGTTGTAGCGGAAGCAAAAGGAGCAGAACAGCCCTCAACGCGGGAAAGCCGCGTTACGCCCGCAAGCCTCCCGCCGCGCCCGGTGCCGCTCGTAGCGTCCCGGAGCACAGCACCGAGCCGGCGACGACGCCGGCCGAGGAGGTAGGTGGTTCACGTGAGCCCGCACAAGGCCGGCGCCGTCCCGGCGATCGAGTTGACCGGGGCGACCAAA
>NZ_JBEYFP010001032.1:0-1922 GCF_040634455.1 Kitasatospora sp. NPDC007106 | reverse complement strand
AGGTGGCCCCGGGCAGCCCCGAGGCCTGGGCCTGGGCGACGTGGTTGGCGAGGGTCGGATTGGTTGCCCGGCTGTAGTAGACCGGCGACGGGTGCCAGTACACGACGCATCCAACCTTCAGGTTGCCCGGAACCGCGTTGTCGCAGCGGATGTTGCTGCGGTTGTAGGGCTGCGCGATGTCGTTGTACCCGGGCGTCTTGAAGACGAGGTTCCAGGTGGTGGTGCAAAAACCGACGGCGCCGGGAGCGGTTGCGGTCGTGTTGTAGAAGGAGGTTCCGACGCGCCACGTGCTCAGCGGGGACAGCCCCTGGGCGGGGAATTCGGAGTTCACCTTGCTGCACGATCCGCTGGCCGTGGTACCGCCCTCGACCGTGGCGTTCAGGGCATCGCCCCAGCCCCAGTAGCCAGCAATCTCGATCTGGTGGCCCCAGGTCGCCTGGGACTTGTCGGTGTACTCGTAGCTGATCACATCCATGTAGACCTCGCCGGTCCACTTGCGGGCGCCGTTCTCCGTGACCCAGGTCCGGATCCAGCCGGTGGAGAGCTCGCAGGCCTGGTCGCGGAACCCGTACACCCCGCCGTTGGGGTGGTCGTAGCACCAGCTCGGAAGGGGCACGGCCGATCCGCTGGCCGCCACTCCAGTGCGGGGCGCGGCCGTCAGGCCGGCCGGAGCGTGGGGCCGCGGCGTGTGTCCCTTCGGGGCGGGGACGACGACCAGACAGGCCCCGGCCGTCCGCCCCGCTGGCGCCTCACAGCCCGCTTCGGTGCGGCCGAGCACGGCCTTGTCCGCACTGGGCCCTGGGCCCGGCGTCGGCAGGTCGACTTCCTGCCGGGTCGGACGGTTGATCGTCGGTGAGTTGTCAGTACGGGCGTCTGCGGCGGCGCCCGCAGATCCTGTCCCGGTGGCTATCAGAGCGACTGCGGCCACCGCCACCATCGCGCGACGTATAAGGGCGTCCGCCAGTAGGTCATCGGATTCGTGGGCTTCGAGGGCGGGTGTTCCAGCGGTAGAGGGTCCAGGCGCGTCGGATCAGGCAGCGGACCGTGATGACGGTGGCGGCCAGGGCGAGGAAGAACTCGACGGCCGCTCTCCGGCGTTCGGTGCAGCGCCGGAGCTTGCCGAAGTTGTTCATCCAGGAGTTCGTGCGCTCGACGACCCACCGGCCGCCGGTCTGGATCGGGCTCTTCGCGCCGCGCGGGGCGATGCGGGCGTCGATCCTCCGGCCAGCCAGGTCATCGTGGACGATCCGGTAGTCGTAGCCGGCGTCCAGGGCGAGACGTGGATACTCCGGCAGCGGCCCGAGGGCCTGTTCGAGGGCGGTGAAGCGGTCGAGGGTGGCGGGCAGCAGGGTGTGGTCGCGGGTGTTGGCCGGCGCCGGTTCGGTGACCAGGGGTATTCCGGTGCCGTCGGTCAACTGTGAGCGTTTCAGCCCGAGTTTGGCGCGGTCGACCGGGCTCTTCCCGGCGCATTCACCGCCGGAGGGCGCCTTGGTGATGCAGCCGTCGGCGCTGAGGCGGTCGAGTTTGAGGCCGATCATGCGGTCGCAGGCGGCGAGCGCGAGCAGCCGCAGGCTCTCCATCACGCCGTCGGCGATCCACTCGTTGCGGCGTCGGCGAAAGGTGGTGGCCGAGCAGTGCTCGTCGGCGGCGCGTTCGTATCCGCAGCCGAAGACCAGGACCTGCACCAGCCGGTCGAAGACGACGGCGTCGCTGATCCGAGGGTTGTGACAGCCCAGCGGGTGCCGGTCCTCGCGCACGGGCAGGAGCGCGAGGAACTGGTCGCGGATCGGGTCGAGAATGCATGATGGGACGGCAGGCACGGATCCCCCGGTGATCATGAAGCGTAGAGAACTCCATGATCGGGTGAACCGTGCCTGCCCTGCTGCCAGCACCTACCGGCGGACGCCCTAAGCAGCAACTTG
>NZ_JBEYFP010001031.1:0-1924 GCF_040634455.1 Kitasatospora sp. NPDC007106 | reverse complement strand
CCAGCGCACCCGGCGCGTCCAGGTCCTCCGCGAGGGCGGCCCGCATCTCGGCGAGCATCCCCTCCGCCGGGGGCCCGTCCGGCCGGGAGACGGCGGCGCGCCAGAGGGCGAGCCGCTTCTCGGCCTGGGCGAGGTCCTGCTCGGTCCACTCCCAGTCGCTGCGGTAGTGGTGGGCGAGCAGGGCGAGCCTGATCGCCGCCGGGTCGACGCCCTCGCGCCGCAGCTTGGAGACGAACACCAGGTTGCCGCGGGACTTGGACATCTTGTGCCCGTCCAGCGCGACCATGCCGGCGTGCACGTACGCCCGGGCGTAGGGGTGCTCGCCGCTGGCGACCTGCGCGTGGGCGGCGCCCATCTCGTGGTGCGGGAAGGAGAGGTCGCTGCCGCCGCCCTGGATGTCGAAGGACATGCCGAGGTACTTCAGGGCGATGGCGACGCACTCGATGTGCCAGCCGGGCCGGCCGTGGCCGAGCTCGGTGTCCCAGGCGGGTTCGCCGGGGCGGGCGGAGAGCCAGAGCAGGGCGTCCAGCGGGTGCTTCTTGCCGGGGCGCTGGGGGTCGCCGCCGCGTTCGGCGAAGACCGGCAGCATGGCGTCCCGGCCGAGGCCGGAGACCTCGCCGAAGTGCGGGTCGGCGTCGACGGAGAAGTAGATGTCGCCGTCGAGTTCGTAGGCGGCGCCGGTGGCGAGTAGTTGCTTGACGAGCGGGACGATCCACGGGATCGACTCGACGGCGCCGACGTAGTGGGCGGGCGGGAGCATCCGCAGGGCGGTCATGTCCTCGCGGAAGAGGGCGGTCTCGCGGGCGGCGAGCTCCGTCCAGTCCTGGCCGGTGGCGACGGCACGCTCGAGCAGCGGGTCGTCGACGTCGGTGACGTTCTGGACGTAGAGGACGTCGTGGCCGGCGTCCTTCCAGACCCGCTGCACCAGGTCGAAGGTGTTGTAGGTGGCGGCGTGGCCCAGGTGGGTGGCGTCGTACGGGGTGATGCCGCAGACGTACAGGCGGGCGGTCGGGCCCTCGGGCACGATCTCGCGGACACTGCTCGTGGCGGTGTCGAAGACACGGAGGGGAAGCCCCTGACCAGGCAGGGCGGGAACCTCGGAGGCGGGCCAGGCATGCATGGTTCCGACTCTAACCGGGCGATCATTTGAAAGGCTAACCAGTGTTCGGGATCGGCCGGAATCCTCCCCCTCCGCTTGCCGTGCCTCAGAGCGGCGGCCAGGGGATCGAGGGCCAGTGCGGGGAGGGCAGCGGGTGTCGTCCGGCCTTGAGCAGGGCGTCGATCCGGTGGGCCGCGGCCTCCAGCTCGGCCGGGGTCAGGTGCGGCCGCAGCCGCTCCCCCAGGGCTCCGGGCAGTTCGGCGGCGAGCCGGCCGAGCACCTCGACGGCCTCCGCGGTGAGCGGCTGTTCGGCCCAGCCCCAGAGCAGGGTGCGGAGCTTGTTCTCGGTGTTGAAGGTCACGCCGTGGTCGATGCCGTAGATCCGCCCGTCGGCGGCGGGTATCCAGTGGCCGCCCTTGCGGTCGGCGTTGTTGATCACGGCGTCGAGGACGGCGAGCCGGCGCAGCCGTTCGTCGTCGCGGTGGACGAGCAGGGCGGTGCGGCCGCCCTCGACCTCGGCGCGGACGATCGGCAGCCAGCCCTCGTCCGGTCCGGCCGGGTCCTGGAGGTCGAGCAGTTCGGGTGCCCCGGGGTCGGGTTCGACCCAGAGCTGCACCATGCCGGGGCCGGCCGGGCCGTCCCGCAGCACGGTGGGCGGGACGAGCGCCCAGCCGGTGGCGGCGGAGAGCTCGTACGCGGCGGTCTCGCGGCCGGCGAGGGTGCCGTCCGGGAAGTCCCAGAGCGGCCGTTCGCCGACCACCCCCACACCTCCCGGCACCCCGCCCTGCTGCGCTACCGCCACCACGCCGACGCCGAGGGCAAGCT
>NZ_JBEYFP010001030.1:0-1928 GCF_040634455.1 Kitasatospora sp. NPDC007106 | reverse complement strand
GGCTGATGCGCAGGACGACCCGCAGGACCTCGGCGGGCAGGTCGAGGTACTCCTGGCCGGCGCCGGGGCCCTCGTACTGTTCGGCGAGGGCGGCCGCGAGGGCGCGGCCGGTGTCCTCGGTGACGGTGGTGAGCCCGCGGATCTCGGCGTACCGGTCCGGGTCGGCGGGGTCGTACACGGTGAGGCTGGCGCGGGGGTCGCGGCGCAGGTTGCGTTCCTTGCGGCGGCCGGCCGCGGTGGAGACGAGCAGGTCGTCGCCGTCGCGGCCGACCCAGACCACGGAGGTCTGCGGGGCCCCGTCGGGGTTGAGGGTGGCGAGGACGGCGGGGATCGGCGCGTCGATCAGCGCCCGGACGGATTCGTTCAGCTGGGTCGTCATTCGGGCGAGGCTACCTGGCGCCCGGTCAGGTCCCCGTAGGGTGGGGTCAGCCGCGGGTGAAGGTCCCGAGGCCGTCGTGGTTGAACTGCTCGACCACCACCGAGGTCGCACGCCCGTCGGGGCCGACGGTGAAGGTGACCCCGGAGAGGCCGACGGCGTTCTCCCCGCGGGTCTGGAAGCTGAACACGTCGCCGTCGTAGTGCTGGAGCGGGAACTGCAGGTTGTCCGGTCCGAGGCTCATGACCAGCCTGCCGTCCCGCGAGGTGACGGTCATCGGCCCGAAGTACCCGTTGGTGTAGGTCCCGCGGTAGGCGGAGTCCGGCTTGGCCGGGGCGGCGCCGGCCGGGGGCTTGGTGTAGTCGGTCGGCGAGACCTGGCCCCCGGCGGCGGCGGGCACGACCTTGCCCATGAAGCCCAGCCAGTCCACCGTCTCGTGGCCCTCCTGGGCGACGTCGAAGAACTCCTCGGCCACCGCCTCCGGGACGCCGATCGGCTGGCCGTTGGTCAGCACGACGATCCCGAGCTGCTCGGAGGGCAGCAGGGTCACCACGGTCGCCGCGCCCAGGTCGAACGCGCCGGAGTGGTTCAGCCGCAGCCGGCCGCGGGAGTCGTAGTTGACGTTCCAGCCGAGGCCGTAGAAGCCGGCGTTGCCCGCGGGGGCGTGCGGCGGGTTGGAGACGATGTGCGGCAGCCGGGTCTCGTTCAGCGCCGCGGCGTCGACGATCTGCCGGCCCTCGAACGATCCGTCGGCGAGTTGCAGCCGCATCCACCGGGCGAGGTCCTGCGCGGTGGAGCTGACCCCGCCGGCGGGGGCCTGCGGGTCCGGGTTCTGGGTGGTGCTGACCTGCCAGCCGGAGTCCGTCCGCACGTGCGGCGTCGCCTTGTTCGCGGCGCTGTCGTAGGCGGAGCGCAGCGAGCTGGTGGAGTTCATCCCGAGCGGCTTGTAGACGACGTCCGCCGCCAGGTCCTCCCAGGCCACGCCCTTGGCCTTGGCGACGGCGACGGCCGCCTCGGTCAGGCCGTAGTTGGTGTAGGCGTAGCTGGCCCGGAACGGTGCGAGTTGGTGGTCGCGCAGGTGCTGCAGGATGTAGTCGCGCTGGTAGCCGAGGTCCTCCAGCAGGTCGCCGGCGTGGTCGGGCAGTCCGCTGCGGTGCGAGAAGAGGTCGGCGATCGTCACGTGGCTGCTCACCCACGGGTCCGCCAGTGCGAAGCCGGGGTCGTGGGCGGCGATCGGGTCGTCCCACTTCACGGTCTTCTGCCCGACCGCTCCGGAGACCACGGTCGAGCCGATCGGCTTGGAGAGCGAGGCGAGCTGGAAGACGGTGTCCGGGTCGACCGTCTCGGGCGAGCCGAGCCGGCGGACTCCGTAGCCCTTCAGGTGGACGACCTTGTCCTTGTACACGATGGCGACGGCCGCGCCCGGCACGCCCGTCTTCGCCATCGCGTTCCGCACGTAGCCGTCGATCTGCGCCACCGCGGCGGAGACCTGCCGGTCCGTCAGCTGCGGCGGCGGCTGCGCCGGGGGTGCGGCGGCCGGGGCGGACGAGGG
>NZ_JBEYFP010001029.1:0-1928 GCF_040634455.1 Kitasatospora sp. NPDC007106 | reverse complement strand
GCCGCTCGCCGAGGGGCCCTGGGCGCGCGGCCGGCCGACGCGGCCCGTGCCGGAGGTGGTGGCGGTGCGGGCGGCGCGGGCGTGCGGGGCGGTCGGACGGCTGGTGGCGGACACCCGGCGATCCTCGCACACCGGTGCCCCTCACCACGGTCGGCGGCCCCGGTGAGGGGACGGTAACTCCCGTGTTACGCACGGGCAATGGCGGTGAAGCCGGGCCTCCCTAATTTCTGTCGCATGACAGAAATCCACGAGGCCGAGGCCGGCACCGCCACCACCACGGCCGCCCGCGCCCACGCCAGGTCCCAGGCGGGCACGGTCGTCGACTGCATGCCGCTGCTGCCGCCCCCGCCGGGCACCCTGTGGTCCGAGACCGTCGCCGCCGGCGGCTACACCCACCTCGTCCTCCCGGCCGGCACGGTGGTCACCCTCACCGACCGGGACGGCGACGCCTGCGCGCACCTCCTGCTGTACGTCACCGGGCGGCCGTGGGAGCGGCTGAACGCGGCCGACACCGTCAAGGTGCAGTGGAACGCCTACCTCACCGAGGGCAGCCAGCTGCTCTCCGACCAGGGCCGGGTGCTCGCCACCCTGGTCGAGGACACCTCCGGCCGGCACGACGCGCTGGCCGGCACCTCCACCGCCGCCCGCAACACCGCCCGCTACGGCGACGGCGCCGCGCACGGCCCCTCCCCCGCGGGCCGCGAGCTGCTCGCCCTGGCCGCCGCCAAGCACGGCCTGACCCGGCGCGACCTGCCCGCCCCGGTCTCCTTCTTCCGGGGCGTGACCGTCGCCGCGGACGGCACCCTGCACCCGACCGGCTCGGCCGGCCCCGGCACCCGGGTCGTCCTGCGCCTGGAGCAGCACACCACCCTGCTGCTCGCCAACACCGCCCACCCGCTGGACCCGCGTCCGGCCTGGCACTGCTCGCCGCTGCAGGTCACCGCCGTGCCCGGCGAGGTGACCGGCCCCGGCGACCCGCACTGGGACGCCACGCCCGAACGCCACCGCGCCCACCTCAACACCGCCGCCCTGGGGGCCCGATGACCGTCCTGCTCGACGCCGAGGTGCCCGCCCGCGGCGCCTGGTCCGCCGTCGTCCGCCGCGGACAGCTGCTCACCGTCACCGACCTGCACGGCAACCAGGCCGTGGACTGCCTGGTCTACGACGCCCACGACCCGTCCGTCCGCTACAGCGCCGCCGACACCCTGCAGGCCCAGGGCTCGGTCTTCGTCGACAAGGGCACCGTGCTGCTCTCCACCGAGCACACCCCGCTGATGACGGTGGTCGAGGACGACTGCGGCCGGCACGACACCATCGCCGGGGCCTGCTCCAAGGAGTCCAACACCCTGCGCTACGGCCACCACACCTGGTCGCAGCACGCCTGTGTGGAGAACTTCCTCGCCGAGGGCGCCCGGCACGGCCTCGGCAAGCGCGACCTGGTCTCCAACATCAACTGGTACATGAACGTGCCGGTCGAGGCGGACGGCACCCTCGGCATCGTCGACGGCCTCTCCGCCGCCGGCCTGCGGGTCGTGCTGCGGGCCGAGACGGACGTCCTGGTGCTGGTCTCCAACTGCCCGCAGATCAACAACCCGTGCAACGGCTTCGACCCGACGCCCGTCCGCATGACGATCACCGAGGACTGAGCGGGAACCATGGCCTACGACACCCTGCTGATCGCCAACCGCGGCGAGATCGCCGCCCGGATCGTCCGTACCGCGCGCCGGATCGGCATCGCCACCGTCGCCGTGTACTCCGACCCGGACCGCTCCGCGCCGCACGTCCGGCTCGCCGACCACGCGGTGCGGCTCGGCCCGGCCGCCGCCAAGGACAGCTACCTGCGCACCGACCTGGTGCTGCAGGCCGCCCACGACAGCGGAGCCGGTGCGGTCCACCCCGGCTACGGGTTCCTCTCCGAGGACGCCGCC
>NZ_JBEYFP010001028.1:0-1933 GCF_040634455.1 Kitasatospora sp. NPDC007106 | reverse complement strand
GGCCGCTCACCAGCCGCTCCGGCAAGGGTCTGTTCCTCTACCTCGCCATCGACAAGCAGCGTTCCAACCTGGCGATGGCCCGCCACCAGCTCAAGGGTCGTCGTCCGGGACGGAGCGGTCCCGCCAGAACTCGTACAGGCCCGCCATCAGCAGCACCGAGCCGGTGCTGAGGTAGTACGGCTGCTTGAACGCCTTGCGGCCGGCGGCGGCCTCGACCGGCCGCCACTCGAAGTACCCGTCGGCCGGGATCACGCAGCGGCGGGCGGCGAACGCCTTGCGGAAGGCCGGCTTCTCGTGGACGGTCTCCGCCCTGGCGTTGATCATCCGGGCCCCGCCGGCCGGGTCCTTGGACCAGGACGGGACGAGGCCCCAGCGCAGCGGCCGCAGCTGCCGCACCACCTCGCCGGTCTCCCGGTCGAGCCGTTCCAGCACCGCCGGCACCGGGTGGGTGGGGGCCACGTTCCAGCTCGGGGCGAGTGCCTCGGCCGGGTCCCAGCGCATCTCGCCGAGCAGGCCGACCAGGTCGACCGGGGTGGTGGTGGAGACGAAGCGACCGCACATGCGTCCACCCTGCCACGCCCCGGCCGCCCACGGCGGGCAACCTGCCGGATCCCGTGCCGCCGGTGCGGACCGACGATGCGTCAGACGAGCGAGGCCAGGTCGATGACGGTGTAGCCGCGGGACTCCACGGCGTCGACGACGGCGGGCAGGGCGCGGGAGTCGACGTTCGGCCCCGAGGTCTCGGTGGAGCCGAGGTGCATCTGGAGGATCGTGCCGGGCCGGATCGCCCGGACGGCGCGGTCCACCGCGTCCTGGACGCTCACGCCGCCGCCCTCGCCGAGGTAGCCGAGGGTGTCGTCGGTGAACTCGATGTCGGCGTAGCCGAGCGCGTTGACCTGGGCGATCGCGGACGGGCTGGTCTCGCTGTAGGGGAAGCGGTAGAAGGGCAGCGGGTCGGTGCCGGTGGCCCCGCGGATCGCCTCGTCGGCGCGCTCCACCTGCTCGCGCAGGCCGGCCGCGTCGAGGTCGGAGAGTTCGGGGTGGTCGTAGGAGTGGCTGGCGACGCCGTGCTCGGCGGCGAGGGCTGCGGCCGCCTCCGGGTTGGCCTCCGCGAACCGCCCGGTCAGGAAGAAGGTGGCGGGGACGCCGCGGCCGCGCAGCTCGTCGAGGACGGCGTCGATGCCGTCGTCGTTCCAGGCGGCGTTGAAGGTGAGGGCCACCACCGGGTCGTCGGTGGGGATCAGCCGGATCTCCTCGCCGAAGAGGTCGGCCGGTCCGCGGCGGGCCGGGACCGGCCGGGGCCGGTCCGGTCCCGGGTCGGCGGGGCGCCGGAAGTCCGCCGGGCTGCCGGGCGGGAGGGCGAACGGGAGGGCGAGGGCGGCGCCCGCGGCGAGGAACGTCCGCCGCCGGGGCGGCTGCTGAGGGTGCGTCATCAGCGCAGTATCCGGCCGTTCCGGGGCTCCCGGCGCCCGACACGCCTGCGGCGCGGGCCGGCCGTCCGCCGGTGGGGTGCGACACGCTCGGCGGGTGGGCGGGGCGTGACTCGCCGTGCGGCGGGTGATAGGCCGGAGGCTGTGCGGGGAGGCGTTCCCCGGCCGGGCGGCGTCCGACGGCGCCCGGGTGCGACGGCAGACGGGATGGCGGGCATGCCTCTGGAGGGCGAGTACGAGCCGAGTCCGGAGCAGTGGGTGCGGGACCAGGTGGAGCTGTACGAGAGCTCGGGCGGCACGCGGGGCACCACCCTGCGGGGCATGCCGGTGGTCCTCCTCACCACGCTCGGCGCACGCAGCGGCAAGATCCGCAAGACCCCGCTGATGCGGGTCGAGCACGACGGCAGGTACGCGGTCGTCGCCTCGATGGGCGGGTCACCACGCCACCCGGTCTGGTACCACAACGTGGTGGCGAACCCGCTGGTCGAGCTGCAGGACGGGCC
>NZ_JBEYFP010001027.1:0-1934 GCF_040634455.1 Kitasatospora sp. NPDC007106 | reverse complement strand
CCCGCACCCGGCACGGGACCGGTCCCGATCGGACCGGCGGCCGTGGGCGTGGGCGTGCCCGGGTTCTGGCCGGACGGGCCGGGCTGGCCCGGGCCGGTGTCCGGAACCGCGGCCGGGCTGTGCGTCGGCGGGGCATCGGCGACCGCCGTGGAGGCCGTCTCCACCGTGGCGCGGTGCGGACCGTCCGAGGAGGAGGCCGACGGGCGCGAGTGGTCCGCTCCCCCGGACGGCACGCCCGCCGACGGGATCCCCGCCGACGGCATGTGCGGAACACCGCCGCCCGAGGGCACACCCCGGCCCTCGCCCTCACTGCGCGGACCAGGCGTCGAGTCCGGTGCCGGCGTGCCGGCCGGCGTGTGGTGGTCGGGCGCCGAGTCCGGCGTCGGGCCGGAACGGTGCTGCTGGCCGGGGACGTCCCCACCCGGCCGGGACGCGCCGCCATCGGAGGCGTGCACGGGCGCGGGGGTCGCCTCCCCGCCGCGCACCGGCCCGTACGAGGGCGTGCCGCGGTCGCCGCCACCGTGCGGAGGCGTGGCCACGCCGTCGTCACCGCGCACCGGCCCGTACGTGGGACGGGAGTCTCCGGAGTGCGCGGGGGCGGGTGTGGAGTCGGGGGTCGGATGGGACGGCGCCGGCCCCGGACGGGAGTCCGGCGTGCCGTGTGGCGACTGCCCCTCCCCGACGTGCTGCGGCCCACCGTGGGACGGCGCGGGGGCGGGGGCGGGGGCGGCATCCGGCGTGGTGTGCGCCGGGACGGGACCCGGCCGCGCGGTGTCCGCACCGGACCGCTCCGCATGCCCGTCACCGGCATGCGCAGGCCCGTCCGAGGAATCGTGCCGCGTCGCAGCCGACCCGTCCGAAGCCGGCGTCGACCGGCCGTCCGTACCCGTGTGCGCCGGACCCGCATCCACACCCTCGCGCCGCGTCGCAGCAGGCCCGTCCGAGGAATCATGCCGCGCCGCAGCCGGCCCGTCCGAAGCCGGCGTCGACCGGCCGTCCGTACCCGTGTGCGCCGGACCCGCATCCACACCCTCGCGCCGCGTCGCAGCAGGCCCGTCCGAGGAATCATGCCGCGCCGCAGCCGGCCCGTCCGAAGCCGGCGTCGACCGGCCGTCCGTACCCGTGTGCGCCGGGGTGGGTCCGTCCGAACCGGTGGACGGTCGACCGTCCGTACCCGTATGCGCCGGGGTGGGTCCGTCCGAACCGGTGGACGGTCGACCGTCCGTACCCGTGTGCGTGTCGGGGCCGGCGGACGGGGTGTGCGAGCCGGAGGGCGGCGGGGTGCCGTCGCCGCCTCCGGCCGGAGTGTGGTGGGCGGCAGGGGCGGGTGCCGGGTCGGGGGACAGCCGGGTGCCGAACGGGTCGAGTGGTGTCGAACTCCGGTTGTCCCGGACGTCGTTGCCGTGCTGGGTCGAGGACGAGGAGCCGCCGTCGCTGCTGCCGTGCGAACCGGAGTCGCCGCCCGCCCCGGACGGCCCGCCCGAGGAGGTGTGGTCGGTGCCCGTGCTCGCCTCCCCGCCGCTCGGCCGCCCGCTCCCCGAGGAACCACTGCCCGACGAACCACTGCCCGACGAACCACCGCCGGACGCGCCGCTTCCGGACGGAGTCGAAGTTCCGGATGAACCCGAGGAGTTCGATCCGCCGGAGGACCCGCTGCCGCCCGAGGAATCCGAGGAACCCGACGTGTGGGAGGACGAGTTGGACGACGAACCGGAGTCCCCGCCGTTCCCATCCCCGTTCCCGCTCCCGTGCTCGCCGCCGCCCTCGTGGCCGCCGCTTTCGCCGTGCCCGGCCGCACGGTCCGCATGGTGCCGGGCGGCGCCGCCGGCCCGCGAGCCGAGCCCGTCGCGCAGCGACTCCCCGAACGTCTGCTTCCAGTTCTCCGCGGAGGACTTCCCCTCCTCCCAGCCCTTCTTCACCGTCCGGCCGACGTC
>NZ_JBEYFP010001026.1:0-1936 GCF_040634455.1 Kitasatospora sp. NPDC007106 | reverse complement strand
CTTCGACCCGGGCGAACTCAGCGACTGGCCGGCCGACCTGACGGTGTTGGTCGTCCTCCCCACGGCGGTCACCCTCGCGGCCGCATGGACCCACGGCCGCTACCGGTTCGCCTCCGAGCGGGAGTCGCGCCGGCAGACGCTCGGGCGGCTGTTCCGCGCCTGGCGGCCCACCCTGGCGGGGGCGTTCACCTACTGGGGGCGGCTGCTGGTCCCGCTCCTGGGCGTCGGCGGCCTGGGTCTGCTGCTGCGCACGGTCGTCCTGGACGACCCGGGCCGACGGCTCCTCACCACCTACGCGGTGCTCGCGCTCGACGGGATCCTGCTCACCGCGGCGACCTTCGGCCAGAACCTCCGCGTCCAGGTGTCGGTGCAGTCCCCGGACGGCGAGAACGACGCGGTGGCCACCGACTACCTGCTGGCCCGGGTCCAGGACCTCGGCATCGACACCCCGCCGATGCGGCTGCGGGCGATCACCAGCTCCATGCACCTGAGCACGATCAAGACCGAGGACCTCAGCGCCCTGCCGAACGGGAAGATCGCCGCGGCCCTCTCCGGCCTCTTCTTCGCCGTCCGGCCGGACCTCACCTGGCGGGTGCGGGCCGCCATCATGGACGACAACCGGATCACCGTGACCCTCTCCCGCAACGGCCGCCACGCCGAGAGCGACATCTTCAGCCGCGCCGAGCTGTTCCTCCCGCTGAGCAGGAGCGAGGACGCCCGGGAGCGCGCGAAGGCCCAGCTGCTCACCGGCGCCGCCGCGGTGACGCTGCTGCGGCTGAGCCGGGCGCACCCCAGGCTCAGGAACCAGCTCTGCGGCGCCACCAACTGGCGGAGCGTCACCCTGCAGGTGATCGCGACCAGTCGCTCGCTCATCGACGATCCCGGCCTGCGGACGGCACTGCTGGCCAGAGCCGTCGACGAGGACCCGGGCAACATCCTCGCCCGCGTCGACCATCTCTGGGCCCTCCAGGACGCGACGCGGCACGACAGCTACGCCTACCGGCAGCTGGCCGACGCGGCGGACGAGCAGCTGGCCGTCGTCAAGGCGCTCTGCCCCGACGTCCTGGTGATCCGTGCGCTGTACCGCAGCGCCTCCCAGTGGATCAACCGCTGCGCGGCCACCGGCGGCCGGGACATGGACGCCTCGAGCAAGGCCAAGATGGCGGTCGAGGAACTGGCGCGCAAGTGCGTGGAGACCGACACGGACGACGTGGAGCACATGACCCTCGCCCGGCAGATCCGCCCCGTCGCCGAGGCCATGGAGCACGAGATCGCGGCGCTCTCCGGTGTGTGGTCGGCCCGCCACCCCTTCATGAGGTCCGCGCCCCCGCCGCGGCTGGCCTACGAGTACGCCCGCCTCGCCGGCCTCGACCCGCGGCGCCCCCGGGTGTCCGACCGCACCGCCATCCACTACCTGCGCATCGCCCTGCCGACCGAGGCGCTCAGGGCCGAGGCCCGCAAGGACCCCTGCCTCGCCAGGCTGCACGACAGCAAGGAGTACCAGGAGCTCACGGCCGCCGCCTCGACCTTCCTCGACCTCCCGGTCTTCGACTCCTGCCGGCCGGCGCTCGTCGAGGCCGGGCTCAGCGCCCCGACGGACTTCCTGCTCCGCACCGCGACCGCCCGTCAGCGCGCCGTCCTGGCCGAGTACCTCGACGTCTCGCCGGTGCTCGTCGAACGGTTCGTCCAGATCGCCCAGCTGACCCAGCTCCACGACCGCCTCGACTGCGCCGCCACCCTGGGCCTGCTGGTGGAGTGCGGCATCGACTCCCCGGCCCGGCTGCTCGCGGAGTTCGCCCGGGACAAGGACAGGTTGTTCGAGGCCATCGGGGACGCGAACCGGGAAGGCCCGCGCATCCCGGAGGTCGACGACCAACACCGTCAGGTCGGCCGGCCAGTCGCTGAGTTCGCCCGGGTCGAAGGGGTGGAACATCTG
>NZ_JBEYFP010001025.1:0-1939 GCF_040634455.1 Kitasatospora sp. NPDC007106 | reverse complement strand
CGTCGCCCTTCTGTCGGCAGTCGCGGAGGATCTTGTAGTTCTTCATACGGGCGAAGGTGTGCTCGACGCAGGAACGCACGCGCCGGTGCTCGGAGTTGTCCTCCTTCTGGGCCCGCAGGAGGGGCCGGCCGGCACGTTTGCGGTGCAGGACGGCCGGGCCGCTGTTGAGGTAGGCGCCGTCGGCAAGGGTGGTGGTGCCGACGCAGACGGCGGGGAGGCCTCATGGTCGAGCCGCCGGCCTTCGCGGACCGCTCTGCGTAGCGCGCGTACACGTGGCCGTCGCCCGGCTCGGCTGTGTCCCACCATCGCGGGTTCGTCGCCGTCGCCCTGCCGGATCATGATCTCGGCGGTGACCCACTCGACGGCCCTCCACCCGACATCCGTGAACGGATCCATGAGCGCCAGCGCCCGTTCGAACTCGCCGGGGCACACAGTTCTCGAGCCGCCGCCTCGGCGCAGTTCCAGTCCCCGCGTTCCTGCGCCGCCTGGATCAGCAGCTCAAACTGCCCGAGGTCGAGGAGGGTCGTGGTCGACCGCAACGTGTACACCGGCCAGAACCGAACCCGGAGATGCAACGGTCGGCGTAACGAGCGCCCGGGCAGCCGCGAGCGTCGACCGGCTCGACTCGGCGAGGGCGTCGGCGGAACAGGCGTGGGCTGGGCGTTGCCAGCTTCCGGCGGAGCACCGACAGGTTCGGCGCTCCTGCCTGATCTTTGACGATACGTCAGCGATCCCGTCCGGCCGGATCGTCCGGGTTGGGGCCGGTGGACGTGGCGCGCGCCGCTGCGCGCCGGTTCCAGCCGTGGAAGGGCGAGTGGTCGCCCCTGTCCCACTTCTCGCGCAGGCCCGGGGTGCTCAGGTCCCAGTCGGGGCGGATCTCGCGGGAGACCTCGCGCAGGTCGCGCCAGAGGTCGGCCACCGACGGACGGCCCCAGAACCAGTAGCCGTTGTAGACGCTGTGCACGACCAGGCCCGGCTTGAGGACCAGCGTGTGCGGGATCATCGGGTCGTGGTCGGGGTCGGTGTACTCGGCGATGTCCAGGTCCTGCTGCACGATGCGCCCGGGGTCGGCGAGGAACGGCCACTGGGCGCCGACCGACGCACGGAACTCCTGGAGTTCGTGGTGTTCGTCGGTCGCGATGGTGACGACCTGGGTGTAGGCCACGGCGATCTTCGGGTAGAAGGCCGCGAGTTCGAGATGCTGCTGGTGCTCCTTCGGGCAGTAGTGGCCGCGGGCCAGGGTGAGGATCAGCGGGTCGTCGCCCTGCAGCCTGCTGAGCCTGCGCGGCACATTGGCGTGGTCGGGCAGTTCGTAGTCGGGAAAGGTCCCGCCGGGCCTGATGTCGGAGCGCATGCTGAAGCCCTTTCGCCTGCCGGCTGGCTGCTCACCAAGGGAGCGGCTGCCGCCCGCCGTCGATGTCGTGGGTCGCCCCGGTCGGGCCGGTGCCGGTCGGGCCGGTGCTGGTCATCGCGCCGTCGGCTGCGCCGCGGCGGGGTCGCCGCCCCGGGCGATCCCGGCGCGCAGCGACTTCAACGCGGCCAGGTAGATCTCCGAGAACGTCGGGAACGGCTGGATCGTGTCGCTCAGCACGTTGAGCGGGACCCGCGCGCGGATCGCCAGGGTGGCCTGCTGCAGCCACTCGCCGGCCTCCGGGCCGAGGGCGCAGGCGCCCGTCAGCGTCTCGCCGTCGCTGAACAGCGTGAGGAAGCCGTTGCTGGTGGCGTACTCACGTGTGTAGGTGGCGGTCTTCGCCACGTCCGACAGCGGGACGGTGGCGCTGAACCGGCCGTCGGCGGAGCCGACCGCGGCGGCCTGCGGATCGGTGTAGACCACCCGTGGGACGGCGCTGTAGTCGGCGGGCCGGGGCATGCCGAGGATGTTCGCCGCGACGATACGCCCCTGGTACTTGCCGACGTGGGTGAGCGGCCACCGGCCGGT
>NZ_JBEYFP010001024.1:0-1939 GCF_040634455.1 Kitasatospora sp. NPDC007106 | reverse complement strand
GCGCTCCCGGCACCTCGACATCCCGGAGGCCCTCCTGTGACCGTCCTCCCCACCCGCCTCGACCCCGGCGGCGCCGAGCACACCGCCCACCGGGCCGCGATGCTGGAGAAGCTCGCCGCCCTCGACGCCGAACACGCCAAGGCGCTGGCCGGCGGCGGCCCCCGCTACGTCGAGAGGCACCGCAACCGCGGCAAGCTGCTCGCCCGCGAGCGCATCGAACTCCTCCTCGACCAGGACGCGCCGTTCCTGGAACTCTCCCCGCTCGCCGCCTGGGGCAGCGACCACCCGGTCGGCGCCGCCCTGGTCACCGGCGTCGGGGTGATCGAGGGCACGGTCTGCGTCATCACCGCCAACGACCCGACCGTGCGCGGCGGCGCCAGCAACCCGTGGACGCTGAAGAAGGCGCTGCGGGCCAACGAGGTCGCCCTGCACAACCGGCTGCCGCTGGTGAACCTGGTCGAGTCCGGCGGCGCGGACCTGCCCAGCCAGAAGGAGATCTTCATCCCCGGCGGGGCGCTCTTCCGCGACCTCACCCGGCTCTCCGCCGCCGGCATCCCGACGATCGCCGTCGTCTTCGGCAACTCCACCGCCGGCGGCGCCTACGTGCCCGGCATGTCCGACCACACCGTGCTGGTGCGCGAGCGCGCCAAGGTCTTCCTCGGCGGCCCGCCGCTGGTCAAGATGGCCACCGGTGAGGAGGCCGACGAGGAACGGCTCGGCGGCGCCGACATGCACGCCCGCACCTCCGGCCTCGCCGACCACGTCGCCGAGGACGAGCCGGACGCCTGCCGGATCGCCCGCCGGATCGTCAAACGGCTGCACTGGCAGCGCAGCGGCCCGCTGCCCGACACCACCGCCGAGCCGCCGAAGTACGACGAGGAGGAGCTGCTCGGCATCGTCCCCGGCGACCTGCGGGTGCCCTTCGACCCGCGCGAGGTCATCGCCCGGATCGTCGACGGCTCCGACTTCGACGAGTTCAAGCCGCTGTACGGGCCGAGCCTGGCCACCGGCTGGGCCACCGTGCACGGCTACCCCGTCGGCATCCTCGCCAACGCGCAGGGCGTGCTCTTCAGCGCCGAGTCGCAGAAGGCCGCCCAGTTCATCCAGCTCGCCAACCAGCGCGACATCCCGCTGCTCTTCCTGCACAACACCACCGGCTACATGGTCGGCGAGGCCTACGAGCAGGGCGGCATCATCAAGCACGGCGCGATGATGATCAACGCGGTCTCCAACTCGCGCGTCCCGCACCTGTCCGTGCTGATGGGCGCCTCCTACGGCGCCGGGCACTACGGCATGTGCGGACGCGCCTACGAGCCGCGCTTCCTGTTCGCCTGGCCGAGCGCCAAGTCCGCGGTGATGGGCCCGCAGCAGCTCGCCGGGGTGCTGTCCATCGTCGCCCGGCAGTCCGCCGCCGCCAAGGGCACCCCGTACGACGAGGACGCCGACGCGGCGATCCGCGCCATGGTCGAGCAGCAGATCGAGGCCGAGTCGCTGCCCGCCTTCCTCTCCGGACGGCTCTACGACGACGGCGTCATCGACCCGCGGGACACCAGGACCGTGCTCGGACTCTGCCTCTCCGCCGTGCACAGCGGCCCCGTCGAGGGCGCCCGCGGCTACGGCGTCTTCCGGATGTAGCTTCTCGTGGAGGAACGACCCAAGTGATCACCTCTCTGCTGGTCGCCAACCGCGGCGAGATCGCCCGGCGGATCTTCCGCACCTGCCGCGACCTCGGCATCGCCACCGTCGCCGTGCACTCCGACCCGGACGCCGACGCCCCGCACGTCCGGGAGGCCGACACCGCCGTCCGCCTCCCCGGCGCCGCCCCCGCCGACACCTACCTCCGGGCCGACCTGCTGATCGCCGCCGCCCGCGCCGCCGGCGCGGACGCCGTCCACCCCGGCTACGGCTTCCTCTCCGAGAACGCCGACTTCGCGCAGGC
>NZ_JBEYFP010001023.1:0-1939 GCF_040634455.1 Kitasatospora sp. NPDC007106 | reverse complement strand
GCGGGGCCGGCGCGGGCGGCTGCGGCGGCGGGTACGCCTGCGGGGCCGGCGCGGCCTGGTAGGGCTGCGGCTGGGCCTGCGGGGGCTGGCGGTAGCCCTGCGGGGGCTGCGGCGGGTTCTGCCGGGCCTGGTACGGCTGCGGGGCCACCGGCGGGCGCTGCGAGTAGCCGCCCGACCCGCGGCCGCTCTGGGGCGGCTGCGGCGGCCGGCCCTGCGGTGCCTGGTACGGCGGCGGGGCCTGGTAGGGCTGGGGCGCCTGGTACGGCGGCTGGGCCTGGTACGGCTGCGGGGCGACCTGCGGGCGGTCCAGCTCCTCCGGGTCGAAGTAGCCGATCTGGGTCTGCTGGTTGCGGTCGCGGGCGGCGCGCAGCTGGGTCTGCCACGGGTGCGGCGCCTCCGGCTCGGCGGCGGGCGCGCCCGGGGGCACCGGCGGCATCACCCGGGTCCGGTCGCCGGAGGCGGCCGGCTGCGGGGCCATCACCTGCGTGCGGTCCTCGGCGCCCGGGGCGGCGGCGACCACCTGGGTCGCGGCGCCCGGGTCGAACCCGCGGGAGGGCAGCACCTGGGTGGCGTCGGCGGAACCGGCCGACAGCGGGTTCACCGCGGTCGGCGTCGCGGCGGCCAGCGCCGGGTCGGTCACCAGCAGGTCGCCGACGGCCAGCGCGGCCTCGACCGCGGCGGGCGAGGAGTGCACGCCGATCCCGGCCGCGACCACCCGCAGCGCCTCGGCCAGCGCGACCGAGGTCGGCCGCTCGGCCGGGCTCTTGCGCAGGCAGCGCTCGATCACCGTCCACAGCGGCTCGGGCAGCGAGCGCGGGCGCTCCGGCTCCTGGGCGAGGTGGGCCTGCAGCACCGCGATCGGGCCGTCGCCCTGGAACGGCGGACGGCCGGTGACCAGCTCGTACAGCATGATGCCGGCGCCGTACACGTCGACCGCGGCGGTCTGCGGGCGGCCCTCGGCGGACTCCGGGGCGACGTACGCCGGGGTGCCGACGAACTCGTGGGTGCGGGTGATGCCCGGGGAGTCGGCGAGCCGGGCGATGCCGAAGTCGGTGAGCATCGGGTGCATCTGCTCGGAGCCGTCCGGGCCGGCCGTGGTCGCCAGCAGCACGTTGGCCGGCTTCAGGTCGCGGTGGACGACGCCGTCGGCGTGGCTGACCGCCAGCGCGTCGGCGACCTGCGCCATCAGCAGGGCGCCGGCGATCGGGCTGAGCGGGCCGTTGGAGCGCAGGTAGCGGAAGAGGTCCGGCCCCTCGACGAGGTCCATCACCAGGGCGAGCAGCTCGCCCTCCACCACCAGGTCGCGGACCCGGACGATGTTGGGGTGGGTGAGCCGCAGCAGCACCGAGCGCTCCCGCAGGAAGCGCATCACCACGTCGGGGTCGGTGGCCAGCTCCTCGCGCAGCACCTTGACGGCGACCGCGCGGCCCGGCTCCAGGCCCGGAACGGCGGCGTCGTCGCGGACCCGGCCGCGGAAGACCGTACCGGTGGCCCCTCGCCCGAGGCTCTCCTCGATCAGATACTTGCTGCCGACCGGCCGCACCTGTGACTCCTGTGGTCGCTCGTCCTCGCTGCCCGGAGGTCGGACAGGTGGCCACGATTCCGCGGTTTTCGCAAACTCTAACGGTGCCCGGGCGGCTTGCCGAGGCGAGCGCACCGCGAGCTGCGCGGAAGTCTCGGGGGTGCCCCCTAGGGGACGCCCGGGCTGACGTGCCGTCGGTCCGGCCCCGGCGATGATCGCAAGATCGTCAAATCCGGTACCGTGCCCGGACTGTCGCTCCAGGGTGGCAGGATGGCAGGCACCACACGTGTGCAGAAGGGACCCGGGCGAGATGCAGATCCGGCTCACCGTCCTCCGACCGCGCAGCGGCCCGGCCGGCGCCGGATCGTCCACGGACGTGCTGGTCACGGCACCCTCCGGCACGGCGCTCGGCGCAGT
>NZ_JBEYFP010001022.1:0-1940 GCF_040634455.1 Kitasatospora sp. NPDC007106 | reverse complement strand
GTCGGAGCCGTCCCGCCCCGCGCCGGTCGCGGCTTAGGCTTCCGGCATGCGCGTACTGATCGTGGAGGACGAGCCCTACCTGGCCGAAGCCGTCCGGGACGGCCTCCGGCTGGAGGCGATCGCCGCCGACATCGCCGGCGACGGCGACTGTGCCCTGGAGCTGCTCGGCGTCCACTCCTACGACCTCGCGATCCTCGACCGGGACATCCCCGGCCCCTCCGGCGACGAGGTCGCCCGGCGCATCGTCGCCTCCGGCAGCGGCATCCCGATCCTGATGCTCACCGCCGCCGACCGGATCGACGACAAGGCGTCCGGGTTCGGGCTCGGCGCCGACGACTACCTCACCAAGCCGTTCGACCTGCGGGAGCTCGTCCTGCGGCTGAGGGCGCTCGACCGCCGACGCGCGCACCTGCGGCCGCCGGTCCGCGAGATCGCGGGCCTGCGGCTCGACCCCTTCCGCCGGGAGGTCTTCCGCGACGGCCGGCACGTCGCGCTGACCCGCAAGCAGTTCGCGGTGCTGGAGGTCCTGGTCGCCGCCGGCGGCGGGGTCGTGAGTGCCGAACAGCTGCTGGAGCGGGCCTGGGACGAGAACGCCGACCCCCTCACCAACGCCGTCCGCATCACCGTCTCCGCGCTGCGCAAGCGGCTCGGCGAGCCGTGGATCATCGCCACGGTGCCCGGCGTCGGCTACCGCATCGACACCGGCACGGACACCACCCGCCCGTGAACAGACGGCCCGGGCCGAGCGCCCGACTCAAACTCACCCTCAGCTACGTCGGGTTCCTCGTCGTGGCCGGTGCCCTCCTGCTGGGCGTGGTGTGGCTGTACCTGCTGCGCTACGTCCCCGACAACAGCCAGGGCCTGCTCGGGGTGTCGCCCAACCGCTACCTCCTGGTGCACACCTTCGCCCCCGCCGCGGCCGTGGCGATGGCCTTCCTCCTGGTGTTCGGCCTCGTCGGCGGATGGATCCTCGCGGGCCGGATGCTCGCTCCGCTCACCCGGATCACCGAGGCGGCACGGACGGCCGGGAAGGGCTCGCTGTCCCACCGGATCCGCATGGAGGGCCGGCAGGACGAGTTCCGCGAACTCTCCGACGCCTTCGACTCGATGCTCGACCAGCTGGAGTCCCACGTCGCCGAGCAGCAGCGGTTCGCCGCGAACGCCTCGCACGAACTGCGCACCCCGCTGGCGATCACCCGGACGCTCCTCGACGTCGCCCGCAAGGACCCGACGCGGAACCCGGGCGAGGTCGTCGAACGCCTGCACGCCGTCAACACCCGGGCGATCGACCTCACCGAGGCGCTCCTGCTGCTCGGCCGCGCCGACCGCGGCAACCTCCCCCGCGAGGACGTCGACCTCTCCCTGGTGGCGGAGGAGGCCGCCGAGACGCTGCTGCCGCTCGCCGAACGGCGCGGGACCACGCTGGAGGTCACCGGCGGGGCGGCCCGGACGAGCGGCTCCGCGGAACTCCTGCTGCGGATGGCGACCAACCTCGTCCAGAACGCCGTCGTCCACAACCTGCCCGCCGGCGGCACCGTGACGGTGCACACCGGGACGCAGGGCGGCACGAGCGTGCTGCGGGTCGAGAACACGGGCCGCCCGCTCCCGCCGGACCTGCTGCCGACCCTCACCGAACCCTTCCGGCGCGGCACGGAACGCGTCCGCACCGACGAGCACGAGGGCGCCGGCCTCGGCCTGGCCATCGTGCACAGCATCGTCCGCGCCCACGGCGGGACGCTCGACCTCGCCGCGCGCCCCGCAGGCGGCCTGCTCGTCACGGTCCGGCTCCCCGGCACGTCGTAGGCGGCACCCCCTCCCGGTGACCGGACGGCCGTCAGGGCGCTGCGGTGTCGGCCGCCGGCGGCCTCGGCCGCAGTGCCCCCGGCTGAACACCAGACACCACTAGACGTATGTGGTATTCGGAGGTCTGGTGGTGAAAA
>NZ_JBEYFP010001021.1:0-1941 GCF_040634455.1 Kitasatospora sp. NPDC007106 | reverse complement strand
CCCGGCGGCGGCGCCCTGCTCGCCGGGCTGCTGCCGCCCGGCCACGGCATCGACGGCCTCCTCGCGCCGCCCCCGCCGGGCAGCACCCCCGAGCGGCCCGTCCCCGCGGTGGAGACCGCCGCCCTCGCCGCGCTCGGCGTCGCCCTGGACCCGTGGGAGCACCTCGTTCTCGGCACCTCGCGGCACTACCCGCCGCCCGCGGCCGCACCGCCCCGCACCGCCGCCGCACCCGCACCTGCACCTGCACCTGCATCGACGACCTAGGAGCCGACCCCGTGTCCGACCTCACCCAGCAGCAGCGCGACAGCTACCGCGAACAGGGCTTCCTCGGCCCGCTCACCCTGATGTCCGTGGCGGAGATGGAGGCGCTGCGCCCCGAACTCGCCGCCGTGCTCGACACCCCCGGCCGCGCGCCCGCCCCCGCCGCCGAGCAGGTCGAGGGGCGGCTCGCCAACCTGGTGGCCGGCCGCGGCGGCGCGAGCCCGGTGCCGTACATCGAGAGCCGCCACCTCGACTCCCCGGCCGTGCACCGCCTGATCACCCACCCCGCCCTGCTGGCCGCCGCCCGCGCGCTGTACGGCGAGGACCTGCTGGTGTGGCGGTCGACCTTCATCGCCAAGGCCTCCGGCGGCCCCGAGTTCCAGTGGCACCAGGACTGGGGCGGCGTCTACGCCCCCGGCGAGGAGTACGGGCTGGAGCCGCCGCTGCACTTCACCTTCTGGATCGCCGTCAGCGACGTCACCGAGGACAGCGGCTGCCTGCGCTTCGTCCCCGGCACCCGGGCCGTGCTGCCCGCCCGGCCGTCCGGCCCCGGCCGCCGGGCCACCCTGCTCGTCCCGCCGGAGCACGTGGACGAGAGCCGCGCCGTCTCCCTGCCGCTGCGGCCCGGCCAGTGCGCCGTCTTCACCGACCGGGCGCTGCACGCCTCCGGCGTCAACACCTCGGGCGCCGAACGGCTCGCCCTGGCCGTCCGGATGACCGTGCCCGCGGTCAAGGTCCGCCCGCACTTCCCCGGCCACGCCTGCACCCTCGTCAGCGGCCAGGACCGGGCCGGCCTCAACCGGCTCGCGGAGCCGCCGCGGTGAGCGCACCCGCCGCGCACCCGCCCGAGCCGCTCGACCCGGCCCTGCTCGCCCCGCTCGACCCCGAGCAGGCGCTGCATCTGCTGGACGGGCTCACCTGGCTGCCCGCCGTCGGCCCCGACCGCTGGCGGCGGGTCGCCGACCACCTCGCCGCCCGCCTCCCCGACCGCCCGGCGCCCGCACCGCGGGACTGCCGGGACGCCGCCCGGGCCCTGGCCGCCGCCCTCGGCGGGCCGACCGGCGAGGGCGGGCAGCCGGGCGGCGCCGGGGCGCTGTACCGCGCGAAGTACGACCTCATCGCGCTGCTGCACCCCGACCCGTGGTTCACCTTCCTCAACATGGGCCACTGCACCGCCGGCCCCGACGGGCCGGACCCGTGCGCCGACCCGGAGCTGCCCGGCACCGGGCGGCACGGCGGCGCGCTCTACGACCTGACCGCCGCGCCCGCCCCGCTGGAGGGCGCGGCGGTGCTGGACGTCGGCTGCGGCCGTGGCGGCGGCACCGCCCGACTCGCCCGCACCCGCCGCCCCCGCACCGTCACCGGCCTCGACGCCTCGCCCCGGAACGTGGCGCTCTGCCGGCGCGACCACACCGCCCCCGGACTCGACTTCCGGTACGGCGAGGCCGACCGGCTGCCCCACCCCGACGCCTCCTTCGACGCCGTGGTCTCGGTGGAGTCCGTGCACTGCTTCCCCGACGCCGGACGCTTCCTCGCCGAGGCCGCCCGGGTGCTCCGGCCCGGCGGGCACCTGCTGCTCGCCGACGAGTGGCCGGCCGCCGACGCGCACGGCCCGGCCCGCGCCGCCGCCGTCCTCGCGTGCGCGTACATCGCGTCGACCAGGCCGGCGATCTCCTCGAC
>NZ_JBEYFP010001020.1:0-1945 GCF_040634455.1 Kitasatospora sp. NPDC007106 | reverse complement strand
CGCGTCGGCGTAGGGCGGCTCGCCCTGCTTGCGGACCATGCCGATGTGCCACAGCTGCGGCACGATCGTGCCGCCCTCGGCGTGCACGGCCTCGGCGACCTTCGCCCACCCGGCGAGCTGCTCCTCGCCGTGGAAGCGCGGCACGCGGTCGCTCTGCCCGGCGGACTCGTGGCCGACGTAGGTGCCCTCGGTGACGATCAGGCCGACACCGGCGGCGGCCCGCCGGGCGTAGTACGACCGGACGTCCTCACCGGGGACGCCGCCCGGGGAGAACATGCGCGTCATGGGGGCCATGGCGATGCGGTTCGGGACGGTCAGCCCGTTCAGCGCGACGGGACGGGAGAGCAGGTCGGCCGCGCGGGTGGCGGACGATGCGGTGGCGGTCATGGGTGAGTTCCTCGCAGGCACCGGACGACGACGTATGTACGTGCATGTACTGGTGTCTGCCAACCGACGCCACCGCGACCGCATTCCTCCCGGCCGCCGGGTGCCGGGTGATCCCGGTCACAGGTCCGGCGGTCGCGTCCCGGGGGCGGCCGCGCCCGAGCCCCGGGCCGTGGCCCCGGACCGCGCCCCGGGTCGTGCCCCGGATCGCGCCTCAGGCCGCGCAGAGTCCGCGCGGGAGTTCGACGACCTCGGCGCCGGTGCTGTGCAGGAACCCGGCCACCGAGCGCGCCGTGGGCTCGTCCAGGGAGAAGGCCCACGGGCCGGGGACGAGCACGGTGTCCACGTCGCCGGCGGCGGCCAGGGCGAGCAGGCTGCGCAGGCCGTCCCGGGCGAGGCAGGACGAGCCGACCGTGTCGATCAGGACCCGCGGGCAGGCGAGGCCGAGCGAGGAGGCGTGGTCCTGGAGGGCGTGCAGCTGGGTGAGCATCTCCCAGCGGTCGTACGGATAGCAGCGCAGGTAGATCGCCGCGCGGCGGCTGCGGGCGGGGCTGAGGGTCATCGTCGTCCCTTCGGCAATGGGCTGCCCGTCCGCCGGGGCTCCGCGCCGTGTCCCGGGAGGGTCCGGGGGCCGGTGCGGATCCGCGCGGTGGCGGGTGCGGCCGTGTACTGCCGAAGGGGGCGCGGGGGTGGTGCGCGTCGCCCCGCGGGAGGTGGGTCACCGCGGCCGAGACCTCCAGCGTGACCCACTGTGTCCGCATTTGTCTATACCTACTCGGCAGTGTATCCGGCAGCCGACCCCGTCGCGGGCGCCGGAACCCGTCCGGACCTGCGCGGGTGTCCGTCCGGCGGCGGCCGTTCGGGCCCGGCGTTCCGGCGGTCCGGCCGACGGCGCTACGCAGCGTGTCGCACCGCGGCCTCCTAGCGGCACCGCGCGGCCTCCGGCGGTAGCGTGCCGGGGGCGGGCGGCTGCGCCCGCCGGGCCGTACCGACAGCGGGGAGACCGGAATGGCGATCCAGCGCATGGACAACGTCCTCGTCGTGGTCGAGGACCTCGACGCCGTGGTGTCGTTCTTCGTCGAACTCGGCATGGAGCTGGAGGGGCAGGGGCCGGTCGAGGGGCGCTGGGTCGAGCGGATCATCGGGCTGGAGGGTGTCCGGCAGGACGTCGCCATGCTGCGGACCCCGGACGGCCACGGCCGGGTGGAGCTGGCGAAGTTCCACGCCCCGGCGGCGGTCCGCGGCGCGGCCGAGGATGCGCCGACGAACACGCTCGGCATCCGCCGCATCATGTTCGCCGTCGACGACGTCGAGGACACCGTGGCCCGTCTGCGCACCCGGGGCGCCGAACTGGTCGGCGAAGTCGTGCAGTACGAGGACGTCTACCGGCTCTGCTACGTCCGCGGGCCCGAGGGCATCGTGGTCGGACTGGCCGAGCAGGTGGGCTGACCCGCCCGCGCGCCCCGGTCAGGCGGCGGCGGCCGTCCGGCGCCGGGTCAGCCGGGGGCGCAGGCCGACCAGCAGTGCGGCGACGGCGGCCCAGAGCGCGAGCGTGACCACC
>NZ_JBEYFP010001019.1:0-1947 GCF_040634455.1 Kitasatospora sp. NPDC007106 | reverse complement strand
GGCCGGCGGTGCGGTCGGCGGACGCCGTGGGCCCGCGGCCGGCGGCGAGTTCACCCAGGGCGGCACCGGTCTGCGCGGCCGGGCCGAGCGGGGCGCGGACGGCCGTTCCGGCCAGGGCGGCTTCGGCGGTGGCCACGGCGGGGGCGGTGCGGGCCGCAAGGACCGGAACCGCGGGAACCGTCCGGACTACCTCGTCGAGGACGAGGACACCTGGACCTCCGGTTCAGGACCGGTCAACCCGGGCGTGATTGAGTAGGGATCAGGCTGACTGCCCGGCCGCGGGGCCACGAAACGCCCCGCGGCCGGGCAGGTCCGTGCGTCGGGAGGCGTGCCGGGCCGACGGCGACGGCTGACGAGGGAGAGCAGGATGCGGCGAACGGGCACGGCGGTGCGGGGGCGGCGGTTCGCCGCAGCGATGGCGGTGGCGGCACTGTCCGTCGGGGTGGCGGCCGGTCCGGCCTCCGGCGTGGACTCGATCCGCGCCCAGCAGTGGTACCTGGACGCCATGCACGCCCCGGACATGTGGAAGACCAGCACCGGCCAGGGCATCACCGTCGCGGTGATCGACGGCGGCGTCGACGCCGCGCACCCGGACCTGGCCGGGCAGGTGCTGCCCGGCAAGGACTTCACCGGGGCCGGGAACACCTCGGACTCCGTCGGCCACGGCACCGGCATGGCGAGCATCATCGCCGGCACCGGCAAGGGCCTGGGCGGCAAGGGCGAGTACGGCCTGGCACCCGGCGCCAAGATCCTCCCGATCAAGGTCAACGACAACTACGGCGGCAAGGTCGAGGCGGAGAACTCCGACCTCGCACAGCTGGGCCAGGCGATCGTCTACGCCTCGGACCAGGGCGCGAAGGTCATCAACATGTCGGTGGGCATCCCGGCGTCGAACCTCAAGCCGGTCGACCTGCAGAAGTTCAAGACCTCGGTGGACCACGCCCTCGCCCGCGGCAGCCTGGTCTTCGCCGCGGTGGGCAACAGCGGCAACACCACCAACCAGGTGGAGTACCCGGCGGCCTCCCCCGGCGTGGTCGGCGTGGCCGCCACCGACAAGGACGGTAAGGCGGCCGCGACGTCCGAGCACGGCGCGCAGGTCTCCCTGGCGGCGCCGGGCGCCGACATCTACCGTGCCTGCACCGGCCCGTCCGGTTACTGCAAGGGCACCGGCACCTCCGACGCCACGGCCGTGGCGTCCGCCTCCGCCGCGCTCCTGTGGGCCGTGCACCCGGACTGGACCAACAACCAGGTGCTGCGCGTGCTGATCAACACGGCCAGCAACCCGAAGGAGCGCAGCGACTTCATCGGCTACGGCACCGTGCGGCCGCGGATCGCGCTCAGCGACCCGGGCGACCCGGGCGCGGCCGGCGAGTTCCCGCTGAAGGCCGCGGCGGCCGCCCACCCGACCCCGGGTGCGGGCACCGGCGGTGCCACCGCGCCGGGGACGGCACCGGCCCCCGCCGGGTCCTCGCAGGCCGCGGCCGCCGCCTCGGACGACGGGTCCGGCACGGACCCGCTCGACCTGGTGCTGATGATCATCGGCGGGCTCTTCGGCTTCGCGGTGCTGCTGGTGATCGTCTTCTTGGTGATCGGCCGGCGGAAGAAGGCCGCCGCCGCGGGCACGGCCCCGGTGCCGGCGCCCGCGCCGTACGGGGTCCAGCCGCCCCACCAGGCGCCGGGCTTCCCCGCCCAGCAGCCGCCCGCCGGCCCCTACGGGCAGCAGCCGCCGGCCGCCCCGTACGGCCAGCAGCCCCCCGCGCCCGGCGGCTACCCGCCGCCGCAGGGGCAGACCCCGCCGCCTCCGGGCGGCAACCCGTACGCCCGCTGACGGGCGAGGACAGTACGGCCCCGGGGCCGGCCGCGGATCGCGGCCGGCCCCGCGGCGGTCCCCCGGCGCGGGGCCGCCCGCGGGGCGGGCGGCGGGCGCGGGGGCCGGTCGGGGGCGCG
>NZ_JBEYFP010001018.1:0-1952 GCF_040634455.1 Kitasatospora sp. NPDC007106 | reverse complement strand
CCGCCTCGACATCGCCATGACCCTGGTCGGCGCACCGAGCATCATCTTCCTCGACGAGCCCACCACCGGCCTCGACCCGCGCTCCCGCCAGAACATGTGGCAGATCGTCCGCGAACTCGTCGCCGGCGGCACCACCGTCTTCCTCACCACCCAGTACCTGGAGGAGGCCGACGAACTCGCCGACCGCGTCGCCGTGCTGAACGACGGCCGGATCGCCGCCCACGGCACCGCCGAGGAACTGAAGCGGCTCGTCCCGGGCGGCCACGTCCGGCTCCGCTTCACCGACCCGACGGCGTACCGGTCGGCCGCCTCCGCCCTCCGCGACGCCGCCCGCCACGACGAGGCGCTCGCGCTGCAACTCCCCAGCGACGGCAGCCAGCGCGACCTGCGCACCGTCCTCGACCGCCTGGACACCGCCGGCATCGAGGCCGACGAACTCACCGTGCACACCCCCGACCTCGACGACGTCTTCTTCGCCCTCACCGGCGGCACCACCGTCCCCCACCAGGCCGAGGAGGCCTCCCGATGACTTCCCTGTCCCTCGCCGTCCGCGACTCCTCGACGATGCTGCGCCGCAACCTGCTGCACGCGCGCCGCTACCCGTCACTCACCCTGAACCTGCTGCTCACGCCGGTCATGCTGCTGCTGCTCTTCGTCTACATCTTCGGCGACGTGATGAGCGCGGGCATCGGGGGTGGCGGGGCGGACCGGGCCGACTACATCGCCTACATCGTCCCGGGCATCCTGCTGCTGACCATCGGCGGCACCACGATCGGCACCGCGGTCTCCGTCTCCAACGACATGACCGAGGGCATCATCGCCCGCTTCCGGACCATGGCGATCCACCGCGGTTCCGTCCTGATCGGGCACGTCGTCGGCAGCGTGCTGCAGTGCGTCGCGAGCGTGGTCCTGGTCGGCGCCGTCGCCGTGGCGATCGGCTTCCGTGCCAAGGACGCCACCGCCCTGGAGTGGCTGGCGGCGCTCGGGCTGCTGACCCTGGTCGCCCTGTCGCTCACCTGGATCGCGGTCGGCATGGGCCTGGTCAGCCCGAACGCCGAGGCGGCCAGCAACAACGCCCTGCCGCTGATGGTCCTTCCGCTCCTCTCCAGCGCCTTCGTCCCCGTCCACGCGATGCCGGGCTGGTTCCAGCCCGTCGCCGAGTACCAGCCGTTCACCCCCGCCATCGAGACGCTGCGCGGCCTGCTGCTCGGCACCGGGATCGGCAACAACGGGTGGATCGCCCTCGCCTGGTGCCTGGCCCTCACGGTGCTCGGGTACCGCTGGTCGCAGGCGACCACCCCGGTCTCGCCCTCCGACCCGAGGAACACCACCGGCTGCTCGGCCAGCGGCCGCCCGGGGTGCGCCAGCCAGATCGCGCCGTAGCCCCCGGTGCCGTCCTGCCCGAACACCCGGAAGGCGTCCCCGTCCAGCTCCGGGTTGCCCGTCCAGGCGCGCAGCCAGTCCGTGGTGTCCTCGGCGCTCAGGAAGGCGTCGTAGGGCTCGAAGTCCACCCCCTCGCCCTCGTCGAAGTCGAAGCCGATGCCGGCCACCTCGGCGAGGGCGGCGGGAAGGATGCGGTCGTCGTCCGTCATGCCTGCAGGCTAGGCCCTCTCTTTCGGATCTTGCCGGGCGCCCACCGCCGGGCGCTGATCCGACAAGATCCGAAGGAGAGGGCCCGGGCCGCCACCTGCGCGGGGCACGGCCGGGGGCTGACGCCGGCCTGAACGGCTGGTGGCGAAGACTCGGCAAACTCGCGGGCCGATCGGCTCGTACCGCCCTCCCTCCTGTCAACGGCCCGGCGAGGGACGGGCGGTCCGGCGGCGACCCTGGTCGGCGTGGCCGACCCCTCGGCCTTCGCGGCTGCCGCGCCGGCCAGGTGCCTGATCCACCTGCCGTCCGGTTGCCCGTTCAACCCGCGCTGCGACTTCCGCGAGAAGGTCGTCGGCGGCGGC
>NZ_JBEYFP010001017.1:0-1957 GCF_040634455.1 Kitasatospora sp. NPDC007106 | reverse complement strand
GGCCCGCAGGCCCGTCGCAACTGCGTCACCACGTCACAGGCCCGCAGGCCCGTCGCAACTGCGTCACCACGTCACAGGCCCGCAGACCCGTCGCAGCCACGTCACCACGTCACAGCTCCGACGCCCGGTGGGTCGGGCGGCCGTCGACGACGGTGAGCAGCACCGGGAGCGCGGCGAGGTCGCCGTCGGGCACGGTGAGCGGGTCCTCGGCAAGGACGGTGAGGTCCGCGCGCTGTCCGACGGCGAGCCGCCCGGCCAGGTGGTCCTCCCCGGCGGCCCTGGCCGGGTTGAGGGTGTACCCCTGGAGCGCCTGCAGCGGGGTGAGGGCCTGCTCGGGGCCGTGCGGGGGCAGCGAGAGGTCCCGCGGGCGGCGGTGCCGGGCGCCGGCCATCACCTCCAGCGGTGCGAAGGGCGCGATCGGCCAGTCCGAGCCGAGGACGACCCGGGCGCCGGCCTCCCACAGATCGCGGCAGCGGAACGCCCGGCCGGCGCGTTCCTCGCCGAGGCCCACGGCATCGACCGCATCCCCGACGACGAGCGGCACGGCCGCCCCCGCGAGCTGTTCGCGGTCTGGGCCGCGCCGAACGTGAGCTACCTGAGCCTGGTCGTCGGCGGCGCCCTCGTCCTGCTCGGCCTCGACCTGTGGCAGTCCCTGGCGGTGATCGTCGCGGGCAACCTGCTCTGGGCCCTGGTCGGCCTGGTCGCGGTCAGCGGCCCGGCCTCGGGCACGCCGAGCGAGATCGTCATGCGGGCGGTCTTCGGCACCCGGGGCAACCGGGTCAGCGTCGCCGTCACCGGCTGGTTGGTCTCGGTCTGCTACCTGGCGCTCAGCTGGGCGGCCGGCTCGCTCGCCGCCCTCGCCCTGCTGGAGGAGGCCGGCCTGCGGCCGGGCACGCCGCTCAAGGTGGTGGTGATCGTCGCCGTCGCCGCCGCGGCCCTGGCCATCAGCATCTACGGCCACGCCGCCATCGTCCGGCTCTACCTGCCGTTCACGCTGGTCCTCACGGCCGTCCTCGCGGTGCTCGCCGTCTTCGTGCTCGACCGCGCGGACTGGGGCTACCGTCCCGAACAGCCGCTGCACGGCGGCGCGTTGGTCGCCGCGCTGGCGGGCGGGCTCACCCTGGTCGCGTCCGCCCCGCTCTCGTACACCAACAGCGCCGACTTCGCCCGGTACCTTCCGAGCAGCACCCGGCCGGGGGCGGTGGCCGGGTGGACGGCGCTCGGCGGGTTCCTGCCGAGCGTGCTCTTCACCGCGCTCGGCGCGGTCGCCGGCACCGCGCTGGACATGAGCGACCCTCAGACCGCGCTCACCGCGATCCTCCCGGGCTGGTTCGAACCGGCCTTCCTGCTGGCCGTCGTGCTGTCCGCCGTCGCCAACAACGCGATGACCGCGTACAGTTCCGGGCTCGCCCTGCAGGCGGCCGGCCTGCGCGTCCGCCGCTCCCGCAGCGTCGCCCTGGACGGCGCGCTCGGCGTCGCGCTCACCCTCTACGCGCTGCTGGTCTCGAACTTCCTCGACACCGTCAACAGCGTCCTGGAGCTGATGGTGGTGCTGACCGGCCCCACCACGGCCGTCTACGCCACCGACGTCCTGCTGCGCCGGAACCGCTACGACGGCCGGGCGCTCTCCGACGAGAGCCGCGGCGGGCCGTTCTGGTACACCGCGGGCGTCAACCCGGCCGGGGCGGCCGCCGTCCTGCTGGGCGCCGCGGCGGCGGGCCTGTGTGTCACCACCCCGCTGTACACCGGGCCGGTGGCCGCCGCCCTCGGCGGCACCGACCTGTCGCTGCCGGTCGGCCTCCTGCTCTCCGCCGCGGTCTACCTGGCGGCGGGCCGGCGGGGCACCCGGGACGGCCGGAACTGACGAACGGCCGCAGATCGGAAGAGCAAACCTCTGACCTCCAGTCACCACTATACTAATCGCGGATGACGTCATCATCATTATCACAACCGGCGG
>NZ_JBEYFP010001016.1:0-1957 GCF_040634455.1 Kitasatospora sp. NPDC007106 | reverse complement strand
TCCCCGACCGGCGGGCGCAGGCCCTGGGCCGCGCGGCGCTGCCCGCCTCGGACGGCTGGGGCTCGGCGACCACCGGCACCACGGGCGGCGCGGCCGCCGACCCGGCGCACGTCGCCGTGGTCCGTACCCGGGCCGAGCTGGTGGCCGCACTCGGCGGCGACAACGCCACCAACGGCGCGAACGCCGTCCCGAAGATCGTCTACCTGGCCGGCACCGTCGACCTGAACACGGACGAGTCCGGGCACCGGCTGACCTGCGAGGACTACGCGGCGGGCACCGGCTGGACGCTGGCGGACTACCTCGCCGCGTACGACCCGGCCGTCTGGGGGCGCGGCAGCGAGCCGAGCGGGCCGCTGGAATCCGCCCGGGCGGCGGCGCAGAAGGCGCAGGCGAAGCAGGTGCAGATCGCCGTGGGCTCCAACACCACCCTGGTCGGGCTCGGCCCCGGCGCACGGCTGCTGGGCGGCAACCTGGTGGTGAAGAAGGCCGACAACGTGATCGTGCGCAACCTGGTGTTCGAGGACTCCGCCGACTGCTTCCCGCAGTGGGACCCGACCGACACCGCGGTCGGCAACTGGAACTCCGAGTACGACAGCATCAGCCTCGTCGGGGCGACCCACGTCTGGGTGGACCACGCCACCTTCACCGACGGCGGGAACCGGGACGCCGACCAGCCGCTGCACTTCGGCCGCCCGTACCAGGTGCACGACGGCCAGCTGGACATCACCGGCGGCTCGGACTACGTCACCGTCTCCTGGAACGTCTTCCGGGACCACGACAAGACCAACCTGGTCGGCAGCAGCAACAGCTCCACCACCGACCCGGGGCACCTGCGGGTCACCTTCCACCACAACCTCTGGCAGAACACCGGCCAGCGCGCCCCGCGGGTCCGGTTCGGCCAGGTCGACGTCTACGACAACTCCTACGTGGTCGGCGCCGAGGCGTACGAGTACAGCATCGGGGTCGGGGTGGGCTCGCGGATCGTCGCGGAGCACAACCACCTGCGCCTGCCGGCGGGCGTGCCGGCCGACCGGGTGCTCCACAACTGGGGCGGCACCGGGCTGACGGCCCGCGACAACCTGGTCGACGGGCGCCCGGTGGACCTGGTCGGGGCGTTCAACGCGGCGAACCCCGCGACGCCGCTCGGCGGCGACGCCGGCTGGACCCCGGTGCTGCGCACCGCCGTCACCCCGGCCGCCGCCGTCCCGGCCGTCGTCGGCCGCCACGCGGGCGCCGGGCGGCTGTGACCCCCGTCTCCGCCGCGGCCGGCCACCGCTGGGTGACCGGCCGGTGACGGGGCGCCGATCCCGGTGGCCGGCACCTGTGAAGCCCGGCACACGGCCGCGGCCCGCTACTGCCCCCGATAGTCGTCACGGCGGCCCGGCCCCGGCGCCGACCGGGGGCACCCGCCCGGCGCCGGCCGTACGGAACGGCGAATCCGCTGGTCAGCCGAGGTGTACGGCCCGGTCGGGCGGTCGGCGGTAAGGACCGTCTAAGCGCTCGGGAGCGCCCGGAGGAGGGCCGGGCGCTCCCCGTCGTCTACGACCCCGCGTAGTTTCCGAGCTCGTTGCCGCGTTTCTGCGGGTCTGCCAAGAATGTCCCGGTCGCAAGGCAGCGCGGCCCGATTCCGCCGCGCACCCCGCCCGCTCCGGCCCACCGGCCGGGGCGCCCAGGCCGTCCGCACGGCTCCGCGGGCCTGTTCCTCCCGAACACGCTTCGCGATGTCCGTGTGCCCGGAATCGGCCCCCGACCGATGGAAGAGGTTGTCCCCCTCCATGCAGCTCCCGCTCCCCAAGAACCTGTCGCTGACGCACCGCCCGCACGCCTTCTTCGCGAGCGTGGGCACGCTGACCGTGGCCGGCACGGCGATCCTGGCGCTGGCCCTGCCGCAGGACACCTCCACCGCCGTCGCGGCCGCCCCGGTCGCCGCGGCCCCGGCCGCCACCCAGGCCGCGGC
>NZ_JBEYFP010001015.1:0-1961 GCF_040634455.1 Kitasatospora sp. NPDC007106 | reverse complement strand
CCCGACCCGGAGCCGCGCCGCCCCGACCCGGAGCCGCGCCGCCCCGACCGGCCCCCGTGCCCGGTCCGGGCGCCGCGGAGCGTAAAGTTCTCTCGCGTGAGCGACACCGACCGGCAGGCACCCCTGGCCCCGCCGCGGGCCCGGGAGGACCTTCCGGGTCCGGCCTGCTGTACCGTCCGCGGCCTTGCCAAGACCTACCGCACCGGCAGCGGCGCCAAGGCCGCCGAAGTCCCCGCGAACGCCGGGATCGACCTGACCGTGCGGCGCGGCGAGATCTTCGGCCTGCTCGGCCCGAACGGCGCCGGCAAGTCCACGCTGGTGCGCCAGCTGACCGGTCTGCTGCGCCCGGACGCCGGCAGCATCGACATCCTCGGCCACGACATCGTCCGCCACCCCGAGCGGGCCGCCCGGCTGCTGGCCTACCTCGGCCAGGAGTCCACCGCGCTGGACGAGCTCACCGTCTCGCTCGCCGCCGAGACCACCGGACGGCTGCGCGGCCTCGGCCGTGCCCAGGCCCGCGCCGAGGCGGCCGAGGTGCTCGCCGAACTCGGCCTCGAACCGCTGGCCGGCCGTCCGCTGGCCAAGCTCTCCGGCGGCCAGCGCCGCCTCGCCTGCTTCGCAGCCGCGCTGGTCGGCGAGCGTCCGCTGCTCGTCCTGGACGAGCCCACCACCGGCATGGACCCGGTCGCCCGGCGCGCCGTCTGGTCCGCCGTGGACCGCCGCCGGGCCGAGCGCGGCACCACCGTGCTGCTGGTCACCCACAACGTGATCGAGGCCGAGACGGTGCTCGACCGGGTCGCCGTCGTCGACGAGGGCCGGGTCATCGCCTGCGACACCCCCGGCGGCCTCAAGGCGCTGGTCGACGGCGACGTCCGGCTCGACCTGGTCTGGCGCACCGACGCCCCGCTCGACGTGCCCGCCGTCGCCGAGCTCGCCGCCCGGGCCGAGCGCACCGGCCGCCGCTGGACCGTCCGCACCACCCCCGAGCAGGCCCGCGAACTGGTCGCCGCGGTCACCGGCGGTGCCGCCTTCGCCGCGCTCGACGACTTCACCCTGGCCACCCCCAGCCTGGAGGACGCCTACCTCAAGCTCGGCGGCCGGCACAAAGGACTCGCCAAGTGACGCTCCTCGACACCCCGGCGCCCGCCGTCGCCACCCCCGCCGAGCTGGCCCCCGCCGCCCGGCTGCTGCCCTCGCTCGCCGCGGTCTACCGCGCCCAGCTCGCCCGGGCCAAGGTCGCCCGGATCCCGCTGCTGTTCGTCGCGACCTTCCAGTCGCTGGGCATCCTGGTGATGATGCGCGGCGTCGTGGACGGCGGCGGCAACCCGGCCGCGCACGCCGTGGTGGCCGGTTCGGCCGTGCTGGTGGTCGCCTTCGTCGCGCTCAACCTGCTCGCCCAGTACTTCGGCAGGCTGCGCGCCACCGGCGGCCTCGACCACTACGCGACGCTGCCGGTGCCACCGGCCGCGGTGGTGCTCGGCGCGGCCGGCGCCTACGCCTCGTTCACGCTGCCCGGCACCCTGGTCACCGCCGCGGCCGGCGCCTGGCTGTTCGACCTGCCGGCCCGCAACCTCTGGGTGCTGCTGGCGGTGGTGCCGCTCGCCGGGGCGGCGCTGTCCGGTCTGGGTGCCGCCTGCGGCCTGCTCGCCCGGCGCCAGGAGATCGCCACTCTGCTGGGCCAGCTCGGCATGTCCGCCGCGCTGCTGCTCGGCGTCCTGCCGGCCGGCAACCTGCCGCAGCCCGTGCAGTGGCTGCGCGACCTGCTGCCCTCCACCTACGGCGTGGAGGCCTTCGCCCGGACCTTCGACCCCGCCCCGGACTGGGCCGCCGTCCTCGGTGACCTGGGCGTCTGCGCGGCCGTCGGGCTCTGCTCGCTCACCGTGGCGACCTGGGCGTACCGGCGGGCTACTCGCTGACCCGGCCGGCCCCCGGTCCGGCGCGACCGCCGTCGGCTCCAGCAG
>NZ_JBEYFP010001014.1:0-1965 GCF_040634455.1 Kitasatospora sp. NPDC007106 | reverse complement strand
GCTCGGTGGTGAAGCCGCGCACCTCGATCCCGTCCGGGGCCGGGAGGTCCGGCAGCGGCGCGAGCAGGTCCCGCGTCATGCCGTGGAACCAGCGGGCGGCGGTGTAGCCCTGCGCCGCGTACAGCTCGGACGCCGGGGCGTTCCGCGCCAGGCTGGAGCTGTAGAGCGTCAGCGGCCTCTCCGGGTAGCGCTCCAGGTGCAGCGGCAGCGCCGCCTCCTCGGCCCAGGCCAGCAGCGCCGCCCCGACGCCGCGCCCGCGGTACGCCGGGTGGACGCCGCCCAGGTAGTACATCTCGTGCACCGGGTCGGCCTCGGTGCGCGACTTCAGATAGCCGTAACCGATCATCGTCGGGCCGTCGTAGAACGCGACCGAGCCCCGGGCGAAGTCGCAGTACGGGTCGGCGAGGTACTCCCGGAGGTCGTCCACGCCGTGGTGCTCGTCCTCCCGGTCCTCGGCCTCGACGGCGGCCAGCAGCTCCAGCCAGGCGTCGAACTGTTCGGCCCCGATCGGCCGCCGGTCGAAAGGTACGTCAGTGCCCATACCGCGGGATTCTGGCCGCCCCGCCCGGCGCGTGGCAAAGGAATTACCGGCCGGGCCGCGGCCTCACCGGGCCGCCGGGCCGTCGCCGTTCGCTGCCGCCGCGCCGGGGCGGGCGGCCAGCTCGTACAGCGCGTCCGTGGTCTCCGGGTGCTGGATCTCGTCGAGGAGGTGGTCCTGCTCCGGGTTGCCCGAGTAGCGGATCGTGGCGACCTGCTCGCTGGCGGCGTCCGCCGCGTCCCTGGGCTGCAGTGCGTTCACCACGGCCTCCTTCCGGTGGCGTCCGGGGTGCCCACGCCACCAGTCTAGGGGCGCACCGCCGCCCGGCGGCGGACCGGCGCGGCGGTGCCGTGGCGGCCCACGGCGGTCCACGGCGGCCCGTGGCCGTGCTGTCGGAAGGGTGTGCGAGAGTCTGCGCATGCTCGAGATCGTGGTGAAGACGGAGAACGGGGAACGGCACGTCAGGGTGCCCGCCGAGGAACTGGCCGGACTGGTCCGGCGGATCGGCGCCGAGGGCGACCGGTACCTGGTGGTGCAGCGGATACCCGACCTGCCCGACGTGTACACCCAGGTCTGGCACAAGACCGGTGGCGACTACCAGCTGGAGCACCGCGACGGCGGCTCGGACCGCCACTTCCAGGCGATGGTCGACGGCCCCGAGGCCGTCATCGCCGCGATGACCGGCTGGGCCCGGCAGGAGTCCGGCTGGGACACCGGCCCGGCGTGGACACTGCTGGACATGGGCCCCGACCCCGAGGTGCCGCCGCTCGACCTCGACGAGGAGGAGCGCGAGGAGCTGGAGTCCTGCGTCCGTGCCGAACTGCTCCGCGGCTACACCACCCGGGCGCGGCTGGCCGAGACCGCCGAGTACCACCTGGTCAGCGGGGACCGCCGGCCCGTCTCCCGCGCGCAGGCGCAGGCGCTGGCCGACCGGATGTGGCGGGAGCGGGTCGCCGAGCAGACCGCCTGGCAGGGCGAGACCCAGCCCGAGCAGCTCACCCGGGCCTTCGCCGCGCTGGAGGAGGCCGGCATCACCGCCCGCGAGGACTTCACCTGCTGCCGCAGCTGCGGCCAGGCCGAGATCGGCGCCGAGGGCGGCCCCGACGCCCGGGGCTTCGTCTACTTCCACACGCAGTGCACCGATTCCGCGGCCGCCGGGCACGGCCTGATGCTGCTCTACGGCGGCTTCGACGGCTCGACCGGGACGACCGCGGCGATCGGCCACGAGGTGGTGGCCGCCCTGGAGGCCGTCGGGCTGCCCGCCCAGTGGGACGGCGACCCCGACCGCGCGATCTCCGTCACCCCGCTCGACTGGCGCCGCCGCCTGGTCGGGTAGGACAGGCCTTCAAGGTGCGGGGGATCACCACAGGGGCGCGTGGGGGCACCTCCCGGCCGAAGGCTGGGGGAGAACTGCGCAGTCCGGGGGT
>NZ_JBEYFP010001013.1:0-1968 GCF_040634455.1 Kitasatospora sp. NPDC007106 | reverse complement strand
CGTGGCACCCGCCGCGGCGAGCCGCAGCAGCGCCGCCCGCCCCGCGGGGCCGGCCGCACCCGCCACGGCGACGACCGCGCCGTCCAACCCGTTCCGGTCCGTGCTCACGTCCACAGGTCTCCCGTCCGAGTGCCGCCGACAGTGCCCGGCACCTGCACCGTGCGTCACTCTCGGTGCTGCAATGGCTGCTTCTGGTGCTTCGGATCATAGGGTCCGGGGTCGCCCCGGCCGTGCTGCGAGGGCCTGACCCGCCGTCAGCCCGGGGCACGGTCCGCCGTACGGCGGTGCGGGCCGGCCGCACCGGGGCGGGCCCGCAGCCGTGGTCGGGCCGGCCGGCTGTCCTGGTCAGCTGAAGATCACCGAGCGGAGCTTCAGGCGGTCGCCGAGCTTCTTGCCGGGGTTCATGACGAAGTACGTGTCGCCCGAGCAGTCGAAGTCGAGGAAGACGGTGGCCGTGGAGTCGGTGAGGTTCTCAGGGGCGAAGGCCGGATGGTTCTCGGTCGCCCCGAACAGGTTGACGCACCTGCGATCACCGGCGCCACGTCCACAACGGGGCGCTGTTCACCCGATGAGCCGCGGGTGAGGGCCCACCCGTCAGTCACTGCCGGGTGCCCCGAGGATGCAGAGCAGGGAGCAGGCCACGGCCGAGGAGGGCGCGGTGGTGGCGGGGGCGGTGCCGGGCGGCGAGTTCGCGGGCACGAAGCTCGCGGAGGCGGTGTTCTTCAGCGGCAGTGCCAGCAGCAGGGAGTCGCAGTAGACCGCGCGGCTGGTTCCGGCCGCCAGGGCGAAGGTGCCGGCGGCCTGCCGGCAGCCGGGCGTGACGGCGTCGTTGACGGTCACCGACGCGGCGTCGACGGGGCCGTCGTTGGTGACGGTGATCCGCCAGTGCGCGTGGCCGAGCAGGCGCAGCAGGCCGACGGGGCTGGTCTTGGCCCAGGGGCCCGGGCCGCCGGGTTCGCAGTCGTGCGGGTTTCCGGAGCCGCAGATCTCCTTCTCGACGCTGACCCGGGGCCGGCAGCCGGCGCCCGGGGCGACGGCGGTGGTGACGGTGTTGGAGGTGAGGGCGCCGGTCGCGTCGGTGCCGGTCGCCGTGTTGGTGACGGACGTGGTCGCGCAGTCGGGCGTGACCGTGGTGCGGAAGCAGATCTGCGGTGCGTCGCCCCGGTACTCGACGACCAGCGCGGGGTGGTTGTCGGTGGTGAAGTCCGCGGTGGAGGTGAGCACGAGCTGGGCCGTGACGGTGATCGCCGGGTGCGCGGTCGCCGAGATGCCGGACAGGTCGACCGTGCCGTCCGGGGCGAGGGCCGGGGCGGCGACGGGTGTGCCGTCGGGGTCGGTGACGAGGGCCCGGGACGCCGCCGGGTCGACGTGCGAGAGGTCGATGTCGGTCAGCCGCGCCCGGGTGTAGCCCTGGACGTGGCCGGTGGCGCCGTCGCAGTAGAAGTCGGCGGGCCTGAGGGTGACGGCCGCGCCGCTGTGGACGCACGGGGTGGCTCCGGACGCCGGGTCCAGGGAGAACAGGACGCCGGCGTCGCCGAGGCCGATCAGGCAGCGGGTCGTGGCGTCGTACGCGTAGCCGTAGTCACGGGTGGCCCCGCCGTTGACGCCGGGGTGGGACGCGGGCAGCGGGAACCCCGCGCAGGGCGCGGCGGTCGTCCAGTCGTGGCAGACCGTCGCCCCGGCCACGGTGCCGCCCCAGACGGGGAAGTAGCTGCGGGTCCCGGTGTCCGTGGTGACCGTCTCGGGGTTGAAGGTCAGCACGTTGCCGGCCAGCGTCGAGAGGGTGGCGGGCGCGGAGTGCGCGGAGCCGTCGAGGCCGTAACAGGTGGTCAGGACGTGGGCGCCGCCGACGGTGCTGGTGCAGACGCCGTCCGGGTGTCCGGCGGTGTCGTAGGACGTGTAGGCGTCGTACGTGTAGTAGCCGGAGTCGGGGCCGGCGGGGTGCGGGGACTCCCAGCCCGCGCAGAC
>NZ_JBEYFP010001012.1:0-1973 GCF_040634455.1 Kitasatospora sp. NPDC007106 | reverse complement strand
GCCGTACCCGCAGCCCGGGACGGCTGCGGCGCAGCACCGCCAGGGCCGCCGGGCCGACGTCCAGGCCCGCACCGGCGGCGACACCCACCACCAGCACCCGGCCGGCCCCGGCGCCGCGTACCCGCTCCCGGGCCCGCTCGGCCCGCTCCAGCAGATCGCGCGCCTCCACCAGCAGCACCTCGCCCGCCGGGGTGAGCCGCGCCCCGGTCGGGATCCGGTCGAACAGCCGGCAGCCGAGGTCCGCCTCCAGGTCCCGGATCCGGCGGCTGAGCGGCGGCTGGGCCAGGTGCAGCCGGGCCGCCGCCCGGCCGAAGTGGCCCTCCTCGGCCACCGCGAGGAAACAGCGCAACGCCCGCAGGTCCATGACCGGCCACGATACCGAGAACGGAACCGGAGGCCCGGAACCGGTCTTGGACGGGCACCGGCCGCCCCGGGTGAGGTGGTGGGTGACGGCGGACGACAGAGCCCGCCGACACCCGTCGAACGAGGAGTCCAGACGTGTACGAGCACCCCGACGACCTGCACCGCGCCCGCTCCGTGGGCCGGGCCGCCCCGGCGGAGTTCGCCGCCTGGCTCGCCTTCCAGGAGGCCGTCGACCGGGAGGACGGCGCCGTACCGCGCCGCTACCGCGAACTGATCTCGGTGGCCGTCGCCCTCGTGACCCAGTGCTCCTACTGCCTGGACGTGCACACCGCCGCCGCCCGCCGACACGGCGTCAGCGCCGAAGAACTCGCCGAGACGGCCTTCGTGACCGCCGCCGTCCGCGCCGGCGGCACACTCGCCCACGCCCTCCTGGCCGACCGCCTCTACGAGCAGCACGGCCGGCACGCCCACCCGGGTGCGGCGGTCCACGGCTGACGGGCGCTCGGAGCCCCCGGGGGGGCCGTGTCTGCCCGGGATCAGCGCTGCCCGGCGGCCAGGGCGCGGAGGGCCGCGGCGGCCGCGTTCCGGACGGTCGGGAAGGCGTCGTGCGCGGCCGACTGCCGCAACCGCTCCACCGCCTCGTACGCGCCGACCCGGCCGAGCGCCGTGGCGGCGCGGGCACGGACCCGCTCGTCGGGGTGGGCGAGGGCGCGCTGCAACAGCGGGCCCGCCGAGGGGTCGCCGCGCAGACCGAGCGAGGCCGCGGCCTCGGCGCGGGTGCGGGAGCACGGATCGGAGAGGAACTCCGCGAGCACCCGCACCGCGCGGTCCGTCCCGCAGTCCGCCCGTCCGAAGAACCAGGCGAGCGACTGCCGCAGCCGGCGGTCGGCCTCCCGCGTCCACGGCACCGACGGGACCAGCGCCGCCGCCGCGGCCGGGCCCGCCGCGACCAGCGCCCGGCTCGCCGCCTCGTGCACCCGCCGGTCGTCCACCGACCCGGTGAAGACGGCCACCAGGGTGCGCACCGCACCGGGGCCGGGGCGCAGGACGGCCAGGGCGTCGAGCGCCACCAGGGCGACCGGGCGCGGCGCCGCGCAGAGGCGGACGAGCAGCGGGACGAAACGGTCGTCGGCGACCCGGACGACCGCCCGCGCCAGCTCCTCGTCCCAGGGCACGTCGGCCGTCGCGGCGGGCCGGTCGACCCGGTCGAGCAGGTCGAGCAGGGCGTCGACGCGCGCCGGATCGGTGCGCCGGCACAGCCCGAGGACGTGGGCGCGGGCCGCGGACGGGGAGTCCGGTGCCGGCGATCGGTGGAGGACGGTGCACCTGTCCCCGGACAGCGGTTCTTCTGGCACGGGTGCGATCCAACCCGCCCGGAACACGGTCGCGCAAAGGGGATTCCGGCCCGCCCGGCCGTCCACGGGGGTCAGGGGAGGGTCAGGATGCGCGGCCCGTCCTCGGTGACGGCGACGGTGTGCTCGATGTGGGCCGCGCGGCTGCCGTCCGTGGTGAACAGCGTCCAGCCGTCGTCGCCGGTGCGGTAGTCGTCGCGGCCGCCGGCCATGAGCATCGGCTCGATCGCCAGGACCAGGCCGTGGCGCAGCGGGAAT
>NZ_JBEYFP010001011.1:0-1978 GCF_040634455.1 Kitasatospora sp. NPDC007106 | reverse complement strand
CAACCAGGCCGACCAGCAGCAGCAGGATCGCCGGTCCGACCCCAGCAGGGCGACCGGCGCGGTGCCCTCCAGCACGGCGTGCACCCGGGCCGCCGTGCTCCGGCCGGGACCGGGCCGGGAGACGCCGAGTGCGGCGACGCCGTGGTCTCCGGCGAACAGCAGCACCTTCGCGGCGGCCACCGGCCGCACGGGGGCCGCGCCCTGGACGGAGGCGAGCCAGGCGCCGAGCTCCTCCAGCGAGCCGAGGCCGCCCGGCGGCAGGCCGAGCTGCTGCCGGTACTCCTCGGCGGCCTTGCGGGCGGCCTCGTCGGGCCGCTCGACGAGGGAGGAGAAACTGTCGAGATCCACGGTCGTGTCCATCGCTCGGAAGGCTACACGGCACCGGCTTTGACGGTCAGCACCTGCCCTGCCACGACGAGCAGCACCTGCTCGGAGGCGTCGGCGACCGCCATGTTGAGGCGCCCCAGGGTGTCCCGGAACCGCCGGCCGGCCGCCGTCGCGGGCACCACGCCCATGCCCACCTCGTTGCTGACCGCGACCGCGGGCCGCCGGGTCGCCGCCCAGGCCGCGGCGAGCGCCTCGCAGCGCCGCTGCACGGCCTGCTCGCCGCCGCCGTGCCAGCTGTCGTCGGACCAGGCGCCGTGCTCGTCCATCACGGCGGTGAGCCAGAGCGCGAGGCAGTCGATCAGGACCGGGGCGGGGTCCTCCCGGTCGGCGAGCACCGCCTCCAGGTCGCAGGTCTCGGCGGTGCGCCAGGAGGCGGGCCGGCGCTCCCGGTGCAGGCGCACCCGGTCCGCCCACTCCCGGTCGCCGTCCCGGGTGCCCGAGGTGGCCACGTACAGCACGTCCGGGTACGGCGCGAGCATCAGCTCGGCGCGGGTGGACTTGCCGGAGCGGGCGCCGCCGAGGACGAGGGTGCGGGGGAGTGCCATGCGGATCATCCTGCCGCACGGGGTATGGCGGTGCGGCGGGGCGGGCACGCTAGTGTGCGCACGTCGAGGTCACCGAGCGGGAGGAGTCCGACACATGGTGTGGACGTGGCGGTTCGAGCAGCAGGACGGCACCGGGGTCGACCAGCCGGGCGGCCAGGAGGAGTTCCCGGGCCAGGGCGACGCCGAGTCGTGGATCGGCGAGACCTACAAGCAGCTGCTGGCGGACGGCGTGGACCGGGCGGTCCTGCTGGAGGACGACCGCGAGATCTACTCGATGAGCCTGCACGAGGCCTAGGAAGGCCGCCCGCCCGCGTGTCTACTTGGCGCCGACGAGGTGGAGCAGGCCGGCGACCTGGCGGTACGGGTCCTGCCGGCCGGCCCGCTCCTCGGCGTCGAGGAGCTGGGCGAGCTGCCGGCCGTCGACCGGTGCCGCCTCGTCGGGTGCGGCGTCGGTGAAGACCCGGACGCCGTACCAGTGGCGCAGCGGCACCGAGATGCCGGAGAGCGTGGTGGTCAGCTCGCCGAGCCGGTGCGCCCGGGCGGGGACGCCGTACCGGTCGGTGCAGCGGTAGGAGTCGAAGGCGGCGAGGGCGGTGCGCCAGTCGCCGGCGAGCGCGGGGCGCATGGCCAGCGCGTCGGCGTTGCGGACGAGCAGCGACAGCACGCCGCCGGTGTCGAGCACCCGGGCGAGTGCGGCGAGCAGCGGGTCCGGGTCGGCGAGGTACATCAGGGCGCCGTGGCACAGCACGACGTCGAAGGAGCGCGGCGGGAACCACCGCCCGCAGGCGTGCCCGTCCCCGCCGATGAGCCGCACCCGCGCCTGCACGTCGGCGGGCTCGGCCGCGACCGCGGCCTGCGCGGCGCCGAGGGTGACCGGGTCGGGGTCGACGCTGGTGACGGCGTGCCCGGCGCGGGCCAGCCGCACGGTCTGGGTGCCCTGTCCGCAGCCGACGTCCAGCACCCGCAGTCCCGTCCGTCCGGCGAGCTGCTCGGCGAGCTGCCGGGTCAGCAGCTCCTCGCGGACGGTGCTGCGCAGGCCGCCCTGC
>NZ_JBEYFP010001010.1:0-1979 GCF_040634455.1 Kitasatospora sp. NPDC007106 | reverse complement strand
CAAGCGCTGATGGCGCGCACCGCCGGAGCAGGCGCCGACGGCGGCGGCCCCCGGGAGTTCCGCGGACTCCCGGAGGCCGTCACCATCGGCGTGTCCGCAGTACAACCGGCTGTCCACGCTGCGCACCTCGCGCAACAAGCTGGCCCACCGCCGGCCGCTGACCGACCGGGAGCTCGGGGACCTGGTGGACGCGCTGACCGGGTGACCGGGGCGCGTCCGGGCTCAGGCCCGGTCGTCCTCCCTCTCGCTGCGGGTGCCGGCCCGGGCGGCGGCGAGGAAGACGGCGAGGGCGAGGACGGGGCAGGCGAGGCCGAGGCCCAGCAGGACGTAACGCGAGGTGATCTCCTCCTTCGGGTCAGGATCACCTTCGGCAGGACGATACGTCACCCTGACGGCCGAACGGCCGGTTTCACCCGTCCGATACCCGGACGGGGTGCCGCATTGCCGCGGGCTCGGGTGCGGGGCGTCGGGTGCAGGGCGTCAGGGACCGGCGTCGGCGTCGGCCGTCTGCTCGCCGACGGTGGTGCGGATGCGGGCGAGCAGGGACCGCAACTGCTCGCGTTCGGCGGGCGCGAGGGCGCCGGTCGCGGTGGCCAGGGCCGCGCGGTCGAGCTCCTCGGCCTCGCGGTGCCGGCGGACGCCCTCCTCGGTGAGGGTGAGCAGGAAGGCGCGGCGGTCCTCGGGGTGCCGGACCCGCTCGACCAGGCCGTCCTTCTCCAGGCTGTCGACGATCGTGGTGGTGGTCCGCGGGGCGTTGCCGACCAGCTCGGCGAGGTCGCGCATGCGCAGCGGCCCGCCGGCGTGGGCCAGTACGCGCAGGGTGCGCAGCCGTGAGACGGAGGCGCCGTGCTCGCGCAGCCTGCCGTCGACGAAGGCTCGGAGCCGCTGCGTGGTGGCGAAGAGCTCGTCCACCAGGACGTCGCTGCTGCCGAAGTCGCGCTTGTCCGCCTGCCGCTGTGCCATGCCGTGTCCGTCCCCGTCCCCAGTCTTTCTGAGCACCATCATAGTGAGTATGCTCAGCTTCTATGAGCACCCGCCTGAGCCAGCGCCGTGTCGTGCCCATCATGACGGTCCTGACCACCTTCATCTGCATCGTCGACGGTGCGATCACCACCGTCGCGCTGCCCGGCATCGCCCGGCAGTTCGCGCTGACCCCGGCCGCACTCACCGGGGTCGTCGTGGTCTACCCGGTCTGCCTCGCCATGATGGTCCCGGCCTCGGCCTGGCTGGTGGAACGGTTCGGCGGCCGCCGGATGCTGCTGCTCTCGCTCGCCGCCTTCACCGGCGCCTCCGCGCTCTGCGGCGCCGCCCCGGGCCTCGGCGCCCTGGTCGGCGCCCGGGCCCTGCAGGGCCTTGCCGCCGGCCTGCTGATGCCGACCTCGCAGGCACTGCTCTTCCGCACCTTCACCCAGGCCGAACAGGTCCGGCTCGCCCGCCTGCTGATCATCCCCCAGCAGATCGCCCCGGCGATCGCCCCGCTGCTCGGCGGCGCGCTCGTCACCGGCCTCTCCTGGCGCTGGGTGTTCTGGGTCAACGTCCCGGTCGGCGCGGCCGCGGTGCTCTTCGGCCTCCTCTTCCTCGCCGAGCACCGCGACCACGCCGCCGGACGGCTCGACCTGCCCGGCCTGCTGCTGAGCGCCGCGGGCACCGCCGCGCTGATGTACGGCGTCTGCACCGGGCCGGAGGCGGGCTGGACCGGCCCGCAGGCGCTCGGCCCGCTGGTGGCCGGCGCCGTGCTGCTCACGGCGGCGGTCACGGTCGAACTCCGCACCGCCGAGCCGATCCTGCGGCTGCGGCTCTTCGGCGACCGGCTCTTCCGCGACACCAACCTGATCTGCCTGGTCGGCTACGTGCCCATCATGGGCGCGATGTTCCTCGGCCCGCTCTACATCCAGGAGGCCCGCGGCGGCAGCGCGCTGGACAGCGGCAGCACCACCTTCACCGAGGCCTTCGGGGTGCTGCTCACCATGCAGCTGGTC
>NZ_JBEYFP010001009.1:0-1985 GCF_040634455.1 Kitasatospora sp. NPDC007106 | reverse complement strand
CCAGATATGTTTGGGGGTTAGAGAATTACAGAGGTGTGCACGCCGAACCCCGGGGGGGGGCGCCCCCCCCCCCCCGGGCGGGGCCGGGCGGGCCGCGCCCGCCCCGGCCCCGGCCGTCTGCCTCCTCGGTGCTTAGAACCGCACCGGCAGCTCCAGCAGGCCGCGGGCCCGCAGCGAGGGACGGTGCCGCAGCTCCGACTCCGGCACGTCCAGCGCCAGTTCGGGGAAGCGGCGCAGCAGGGCGGTCAGCGCGACCGAGGTCTCCAGGCGGGCGAGCGGGGCACCCAGGCAGTAGTGGATGCCGTGGCCGAGGGCGAGGTGGCCGGTCTCCCGCCGGTGCACGTCGAGCCGGTCCGGCTCCGGGAACTGCTCCGGGTCGCGGTTGGCCGAGGCGAGGACGCACAGCACCGTCTCCCCCGCCGGGACGGTGACGCCGCCGATGACGACGTCCTCCCGCGGGAAGCGGCGGATCGCCAGCGGCGCCGGCCCGTCGTAGCGGGCGAACTCCTCCACGGCGGCCGGGACGAGGCTCTCGTCGGCGCGCAGCGCGGCCAGTTGGTCGGGGTGGCGCAGCAGGGCGAGGACGGCGTTGCCGATCAGGTGGACGGTGTTCTCGTACCCGGCGAAGAGGATCAGGAAGGCGAGCGAGGTGAGTTCGTCCTCGCCGAGCCGGTCCCCCTCGTCGCGGACGGCGATCAGGTCGGAGAGCAGGTCGTCGCCGGGTTCGGCGCGCTTGCGGTCGATCAGCGCGGTGAAGAAGGCGAGCATCGCGGCGACGGCCGCCCGGGCGTCCTGCGGGCGGGCCGGGTCGGGGGTGACCAGGGCGTCCGTCCAGGCCCGGAAGTCGTGGCGGTCCTCGGTGGGGACGCCGAGCAGGTCGCAGATCACGGTGATCGGCAGGGGTGCGGCGTAGGCGGTGATGAGGTCGGCCCGGCCGTGCGGGGCCATCGCGTCGAGCAGGGCGTCGGCGACCTGCTCGACCGGTCCGCGCAGTGCGGCGATGCGTCGCGGGGTGAACGCCTGGGAGACGAGCCGCCGGATCCGGGTGTGGTCCGGCGGGTCCATGTTGAGCAGGTTGGCGTCCAGGGCGGGCGGCAGGGCGAAGCCGCGGTAGTTGCCGGGCGCGGCGTGCTGCTTGTCCAGGGCGAGCCGGGGGTCGGCGAGCGCCCGGCGCACGTCCGCGTACCGGGTGACCAGCCAGACGGGCAGCCCGTCCGGGCCGGTGATCCGGTGCACGGGGCCGGCCGCCCGCAGTCGGGCGTACCCGGCGTACGGGTCGGCGATCAGCGCGGCGGCCGGGTCGGCGGAAGAACCGGCGGAGGGTTCGGCGGCAGGGTCGGTGGAAGGGCGGGCGGAGTGTGCGAGGTCCGGTGCGGTCACCCGGTCAGCCTAGAGGGCGCCCCGTGCGCCGACCGGTGACACCCGGTCAGGCGCGGTTGAACGTCACATGGGTGACCCCGCTGGGGCTCGCCACCGTCTCGATGCGGAAGCGCTCCTCGATCCCTTCGAGCCCGTCCCAGAGGCGCTCGCCGCGGCCGAGCAGGATCGGCACCACGACGACGTGCAGGTGGTCGACCAGGTCCTCGGCGAGGAAGGCCCGCACGGTGCTCGGCCCGCCGCCGAGCCGGACGTCGAGGCCGCCCGCGGTCTCCTTGGCCTGCTTCAGCACCTCCTGCGGCGACCCGTCCACGAAGTGGAAGGTGGTGCCGCCCTTCATCTCCACCGAGGGGCGGGGGTGGTGGGTCATCACGAAGACCGGCGTGTGGAACGGCGGCTCCTCGCCCCACCAGCCGTTCCAGTCGTGGTCCTCCCAGGGGCCGCGCTGCGGGCCGAACTTGTTCCGCCCCATGATCTCGGCGCCGATCCCGTCGGCCCAGGTCGCGGCCATGGCTCTACCTCGACGTGGGCTCGCACCCCGAGTACGCCACTCCCGAATGCGACGACGTCACCGAGCTGGTGACGCACGACAAGGCGGGCGAACGCAT
>NZ_JBEYFP010001008.1:0-1990 GCF_040634455.1 Kitasatospora sp. NPDC007106 | reverse complement strand
CTGCGCCGCACGCCGGCCGCCGCACCGCGCGCCTCCCGCCCGGCGATCGTGGACGGCGGTGTGCTGCACCGCACCCCCGCCGCCCCCGACCGGCCGAGCGTCACCTACCGGCGCAGCGGCGACGACAACCTGCTGGTCGAGTACGGGCCCATGCAACTGGACCTGGCGCTGCGGATGCGCGTCCACGCGCTGGCCGAGCGGCTCGCGGCGCGGCGGCCGGAGGGCGTCGTCGACCTGACCCCGGGCATCCGCTCGCTGCAGGTGCACGTCGACCCGGACGTCCTGCCGCTGCCCGAACTGCTGGCGCTGGTCCGGGAGATCGAGCGGGCGCTGCCCGCCACCGACCGGCTGGTGGTGCCGAGCCGCACCGTCCACCTGCCGCTGTCCTGGGACGACCCGGCGACCCGGGAGGCGATCGAGCGGTACATGGCGGGCGTCCGCGACGACGCGCCCTGGTGCCCGTGGAACATCGAGTTCATCCGGCGGATCAACGGCCTGGCCTCCGTGGACGAGGTGTACCGCACGGTCTTCGACGCCGAGTACCTGGTGCTCGGCCTCGGCGACGTCTACCTGGGCGCCCCGGTGGCCACCCCGCTCGACCCGCGGCACCGGCTGGTCACCACCAAGTACAACCCGGCCCGCACCTGGACGGCCGAGAACTCGGTCGGCATCGGCGGCGCCTACCTCTGCGTGTACGGCATGGAGGGGCCGGGCGGCTACCAGTTCGTCGGGCGGACGGTGCAGATGTGGTCGGGCTGGCAGCAGCGCGGCCCGTTCGAGCCGGGCGCGCCGTGGCTGCTGCGGTTCTTCGACCGGATCCGCTGGTACCCGGTCTCCGCGGAGGAACTGCTGGAGATGCGGGCCGACATGGCGGCCGGCCGGTTCGCGCCGAAGATCGAGGAGGGCGAGTTCGCGCTGGCGGACCACCTGCGCTTCCTCGACGAGAACGCCGGGCCGATCGCGGAGTTCCGGGCCGTCCAGGCGGCGGCATTCGCGGCCGAGCGGCAGGCTTGGGAGGAGGCGGGCGAGTTCGACCGGGCCGAGCGGGCGGCCGGCACCGCACCCGTGGCGGCGCGCACCGTCACCGCACCGCCGGGCGGCAGCGTGGTGGAGGCCGAGTTCACCGCCTGCGTGTGGAAGGTCGACGTGGCACCGGGCGAACGGGTGCGCAAGGGGCAGCAGTTGATGGCACTGGAGGCGATGAAGATGGAGTCGGCGGTCACCGCGGACCGGGACGGCGTGGTCGCGGAGCTGCTGGTCGGCTCCGGCGACCAGGTCGAGGCCGGCAGCCCGCTCGTGGTGCTGGGGGCGGTCGCGTGAGCGCCGTCGTCACGGCCGTGGAGCGGGTCCGCCGGGCGTACGCGCGGATCGCCGCCGCCGACCGGCCGGAGGTCTGGATCGACCTCCGTCCGCAGGCCGAGGCCGAGGCGGAGGCCGCCCTGGTCGACGCCCGGGTCGCCGCCGGCGAGCACCTGCCGCTGGCCGGCACGGTCTGCGCGGTCAAGGGCAACATCGACGTCGCCGGGCTGCCCACCACCGCCGGCTGTCCCGGCTACGCCTACCTCCCCGAGCGGGACGCCCCGGCGGTGGCCCGGCTGCGCGCGGCCGGCACGGTCGTCCTCGGCACCACCAACCTCGACCAGTTCGCCACCGGCCTGGTGGGCACGCGCAGCCCGTACGGCGCGGTGCGGAACGCCCTCGCCCCGGAGCGGATCGCCGGCGGGTCGAGCTCCGGCTCGGCCGTCGCCGTCGCCCTCGGCATCGCGGACCTGGCGCTCGGCACCGACACCGCGGGCTCGGGGCGGGTGCCGGCCGCCCTCAACGGCATCGTCGGCCTCAAGCCCGCCCCGGGTCGGGTGCCCACCGAGGGCGTGGTGCCGGCCTGCGCGAGCGTGGACTGCGTCGCCCAGGCCCTCGGCGGCGGCGACCTCGGCGGCGAACTGCTCGCGGCGGCCCTGCAGCATCTCGGCGACCCGGTACAGCACCTGGC
>NZ_JBEYFP010001007.1:0-1993 GCF_040634455.1 Kitasatospora sp. NPDC007106 | reverse complement strand
CACGCCTGCTCCCGGCCGGGAACGCGCGGGCCGGCCGGGCTTCAGACTGCCGCGGGGAAGTCCTTTCGCTTGATCTTGGCACGGCGGCCGTCGGAGTGGTGGAACACGATCCCCTCCGCCAGACTGCCGGGCGCGTAGCGGCTCTCCAGTTCGGCGAGGAACTCCCGCAGGCCGTCGTAGCTGCGCGGCACCGCCTCGTACACCGGCACCTCCAGGTCGAACGGCACGCACAGGTAGCCGTCCAGCCCCAGCGGGTTGCCCTGGATGCGCGGGCCGAGGGCCTCGCAGGCGTGCTCACCGTCCGGCCAGGTGGCCACGTCGGTGTTGCGGGCCGCGGCCAGGATCCACTTGTCCTCGGGGCCGTGCTCGTCGGTGTCGACGTACCAGCCGTCAACGATGCCCTGTTGCTTCTGCGCCTTGCTGGGGTTGCGCCGCTTCTCCACCCGCACCAGGTGGCCCCCGCGGACGGTCAGGCGGACATTGGTGCCGTCCAGTTTCTCGGTGGGCGCGCCCTCCCCGGCGAACACCCAGGCGCACTCGGCGCGCGGGCGGTCCACGACGCGGAAGTCGCCGTCCCGCTCGAACAGCGTGGGGATCTTCTCCATGACCTGCCTGCCTCTCCTGACCTGCCCGACCAGTTCCTCGTGCGTGATCGCCCCCGCGGCCAGGCCGCCCGCCAATGACCGCACCAGGTCCGCGACGGAGACCCCGGCATCCACGGCGACGCGCTTCAGCGCCTTCTTTTCCTCCGGCGAGACCCAGGCGACCAGCCGCGACCAGCCGTCCGGCGGTGCCCAGCGCGCCAGTCGCTCCGGGTCCTTCCGCGGCCGGCCGCGGCGTTTGACCTCTTCTTCCATGGCCGTGAGCCTAGGAGCAGATTTGATGTTGTGTCAATTGGCATAACAGAAATTCGGCCGGCCGGAGCCGTTCCAGCCTGAAAGGCCACCGACCGAGCGGCCGTTCGGGAAGCTCGGGTGCGGCCGTCGACTCAGCCCTGCACCCACGCCGCAGGTGGCACGCGGTCAGGGCTGCCGGACAGCGGCAGGCGGACGGCGGGCAGGGTGCGGCAGGGCCGGTGCCTGCCGAGGATCGGCGCGGGACGGCGTGCCGTGGGTGGTGATGCCGGTGACGGCGTTGACGACGATCTCGTTCACTAGTGTTCTGCGCCGCAAATCACGAGGGTGAGTTTTGCTTTGATGCCGGACCTGCCGGGCTGATCTCGGTGAGGTAGTCGGCGAGGGATTTGAGGATCTCGTCGGCGGTCTTGGTCCAGGTGACGGGGCGTGGGTTGTCGTTCCAGGTCTTGATCCAGGCCGTGATGTCGTTCTCGAGGGCTTGGACGGAGGTGTGCACGCCGCGACGGAGGAATTTTGTCGGTGAGGAGGCCGAACCAGCGCTCGACCTGGCTGAGCCAGGAGGAGCCGGTCGGGGCGAAGTTCACGTGGAAGCGCGGGTGCCGGGCCAGCCAGGTCTTGATCTCGGCGGTGTTATGGGTGGCGTAGTTGTCGCATACCACGTGCACGTCGAGCTCGGTGGGAACGGCCTTGTCCATGGTGACCAGGAACTTCTTGTACTCGATCGCCCGGTGGCGGCGGTGGAGTTCACTGATGACGGTGCCGTCGGCGATGTTGAAGGCGGCGAACAGGCTGGTGATGCCGTGCCGCAGGTAGTCATGGGTGCGGCGTTCGGGCATGCCGGGCATCATCGACAGCACCGGCTGGGAGCGGTCCAGTGCCTGGATCTGGGACTTCTCGTCGACGCACAGCACGACCGCCCGCTCGGGCGGGTTGTGGTAGAGCCCGACGACGTCGACGGCCTTGTCCACGAACTGCGGGTCGGTGGACAGCTTGAAGCTGTCCTGCAGGTGGGGCTTGAGGTCGAACTTTCTCCAAATCCGCCGCGGAACTTGCCGAGCTTCTCCGGCTTGTCGGGGGAGACGCCGATGACGTCGTAGCCGGCGCCGGCGAAGACCTCCAGGTTGTCGGTGAAGTCG
>NZ_JBEYFP010001006.1:0-1994 GCF_040634455.1 Kitasatospora sp. NPDC007106 | reverse complement strand
GGGACGGCCGCGGCGGTGGACTTCCGGGTGCTGCTGTCGGCCGGGGGCTCGCAGGCGACGGCGCCGGCGAGCAGGCAGGCGGCGGCCAGGGCGAGGGTGATGGGGCGCATGGGGTCCTCTGTGGAATGAGCGGTGAGGGCCAGAACGTATCGATGTACCGGTCGGTAGAACGACGGGTTCCTGTTCCGTGATGTCCGTGAGACCGGTCGGTGACGGATCGTCAGATTCGGTCATCTTCGGTCACTGGTTGACCGGTCAATCGGACGGCCCGAGCAGGCAGCGGAAACAGCAGGGGCGAGCACGGCGGACAGTCACGAAAAGGGCGTTCTGCTACTCGTCGTAGCCGGCCCCGGGCCGAGTGGCGTCACCCTCCGGGCTGCGGGACCATGGCAGTTGGGGGTATCGGAGCAGCATGGAGGAACCGATGGAGCTCCGGAACGATTTCACGGACGATCAGAAGAAGGTGATCGACGAGGTCACCGCGGAGCTGGAGGATCTGATTCTCGATCAGGTCCGAAAGGCCCATGCAGAGGCGCGGGAGAAACTGGCGGCCGCCGGAGTCCATGTCGATCCTGAAGGCCGCTACTGCCACAATTGCCTGAATTCAGCACACCCTTGCGACGGCTACGTCCCGGGCTTCATGGGGCAGTGCAAGAGATACAGCTGCCATCACAGCGATGCCGTCCACAATCATCCGTGCTAGGGGCCCCGAAGCCGGCACGGGCCGCCTCGGCGGCCCTGCGGCGCGATCCTCCGCCGCAGGGCCGCCGTCCGGTCAGCGCTTGGTGATGGCGATGTGACGGATGTTCACGGGCAGGTTCGGGAAGCCGTCGCCGGGGTTGTTCTGGTCGTCCTCGCCGCCCGCGGCGATCTTCTGCAGGACGTCGAGGCCGGCGGTGACCTGGCCGAACGGCGTGTAGTTGGGCGAGAGCTTGGTGTCCTTCCAGACGAAGAAGAACTGGCTGCCGTTGGTGTTCGGGCCGGCGTTGGCCATGGCGACGGTACCGGCCGGGTAGGTGGCGCCCTCCAGGTTCTCGTCCGGGAACGAGTAGCCGGGGCCGCCGCTGCCGGTGCCGGTCGGGTCGCCGCACTGCAGGACGAAGATCCGCTGTGTGGTGAGCCGGTGGCAGTGGCTGCGGTCGAAGTAGTCGTGCTCGGCCAGGAAGCGGAACGAGAAGGTGGTGCACGGGGCCTTGTCGGTCAGCGCCTTGAAGGTGATGGTGCCCTGGCTGGTCCGCAGTGTCGCGCTGTAGGGCTTGGCGGCCTTCTTGGCGTCGAAGACGGGGATGCCCTTGAAGTTGTCGGCCGGGACCGCCGGCGTGTAGCTGCAGGCGGTGGCCGCCGTCGGGGTGGCGGCGGCCGGCAGGGCGACCGCCGCGGTGCTGGACAGGGCCATCGGCAGGGTGATCAGGGCGGTGAACAGGGCCCAGGTCTTGCGCTTCACGTGGCAGCCTTCCGGGTGGAGTTGGCGCGGACCCGTCATTCATGCCCGCCCGGACGGCACCCATGCACCGCCCTGGTGTGCACCCATGACCTTGAGGACGCGCCGTGGTCGTCAGGAGGCCGGCGGGGTCCGGTCGGCGGGCAGGCCGGACCGGGTGAGGACGGTGGCGAGGCTGTGGTGGTCCTCGTCGGCGACGATCCGGCCGTGGGTGTCGAGGTCGAGGCGGGTGGTCATCGGCACGGCGAAGGCCTTGGGCGCGGCCTTGAGGTGGCCGGCGTGGACCGCCTCGACGGTGATGCGGCTGCCGTGGCGGTGGGTGGTGCGGACGGTGACGTGCACGTCGGCGATCAGGCTGTCCGCGCGGGCCTTCCAGCCGGAGATCTCCTGGCGGCCGCGGAAGGTGATGCCCACGGCGAGGTCGGTGTAGGTGCCGTCGACGGTGAACAGGGCGCCGAGTGCCTGCGGGTCGGTGCCGTTCCAGGCGCAGGCCCAGGCGGCGGCGATCCTCGGCAGGTGCCCTTCGGTGCCCTGCGCGGCGGGGCGATGGCGG
>NZ_JBEYFP010001005.1:0-1996 GCF_040634455.1 Kitasatospora sp. NPDC007106 | reverse complement strand
GTGCGGGGGTGGGGAAGGCCTGGGCGGCCGAGGGCTGGGGCGGGTGCTCGGGGTGCGCTCCCCGGCCCACCAGCAGGAGGCCCACCGTGAGGGCGCAGCCCAGCAGGACGGTCGACGGCGTGGGACGGCGCGCGGTGGCCGGGCTGCCGGGGCCGGTGTCCATGGAGATCACGCCTCCGCTGTCTTCGAAGGGCACTCGGGTGGTCGATTCAGGGGCGCGCGAGGTGCCCCCACGCGCCCCTTTTCACGCAGCCCGGGTGGGTCAGCGCTGACCGAGGCGCAGGCGGCGGCGCGCCTTCACCGCGCCGCCGACCGCGGCACCGGCCACCAGCAGGCCGCCCAGGGCGATCCGGCTGCCGTCGGTGTCCGCCGCGCCGCCGAGTCCGGCGGCGACCGGGCCGCTGGGCCGGCGGGTGATCTCGACGGTGTCGGTCATCTGGATCCGCGGCGGACACTTGACGGTGACCTTGCTGGCGCCGGGCGCGGCGTCCTCGGGCACCTCGAAGGTGCCGACCAGCACGCCCGCGCGGTCGCCCTCGAAGAGGTGGAACTGGCCGCCGACCTCGGACTCGCCCTTGCCGTAGGTGACGTCGGGGCCGCAGGCCGTCGTGCTGACGGTGACGGTAGAGCCGGGGCTCGCGTGCCCGGGGCCGATGCGGATCCCGGAGTCGTCCGCGGCGGCGGTGGGAGCGGTCAGGGCGAGGGCGCCGAGTGCCAGGGCGGAACCGATGGCGACGCGTGCAATCTGCATGGATGTCCTCCGACGGGCACGTGGCCGGGCCGTCTGCCGGGTGCTGTGCCGTGCCCTCTGCCCGAGGAAACCGACGGACCGTCAGTGCGGCAACCCGGCGGTCGGTCGGCGGGGCCGTCCCTGACGGCGCGTCGCACGCCGGGAGCCGGTGTCCGTGCAGGTGGCGAGGGGTGTCCGGGGGAGGGCGGCGGTGGGCGTGCACATGGCGTCCATCGGGGTGACGGGGCATCAGCCCGATCCGTCCGCGCATCGGGGGCGCGGCCGGTGCCGGACGCCGCCCGGCGGGCCTGTCGCCGCAGGCCGGGGACGTGGTGTGATGGCGCTGTGAGCCGCGCCGCCGAAGACACCAACCGCCGCATGCTCCGGGCCCGGGACACGATGGACCGCCGGTACGCGCAGCCGCTGGACGTCCCGGCCCTGGCGCGGATCGCGCACGTCTCCCCGGCGCACTTCGCCCGCACCTTCCGGACGGTGTTCGGCGAGACGCCGCACCGCTACCTGCAGCGCCGCCGGGTCGAGCGGGCGATGTTCCTGCTCAGGGAGACGGACCGCAGCGTGACGGACATCTGCTACGAGGTCGGATTCGGCAGCACGGGGACGTTCAGCCGCACCTTCCGCGACATCGTCGGCCGGTCGCCGAGGGAGTACCGCAGGGCGGCGGTGGCCGCCGACGTGCCGACCTGCTTCACGATGGCGTGGACGCGGCCGCACACGTGATCCGGATCGCCGCGCCCCGCGGCGAGGAGCGCAGTTTCGGATAAGTATTCCGTCCGGTCCGGCCCTAGCGTGGTCCCCATGTTCACCTCCATCACGCACTCGCAGATCTACGTCCTCGACCAGGACGAGGCCCTCGACTTCTACGTCGGCAAGCTCGGCCTGGAGGTCGCGGCCGACGTCGACCTGGGCTTCATGCGCTGGCTGACGGTCAACGTCCCCGGCCACCCGGACCGCCAGATCCTGCTGGAGAAGCCGGGCCCGCCGGCGATGTCCGAGGAGACCGCGCAGCAGGTCCGCGAACTCGTCGCCAAGGGCGCCACGGGCGGCTCGCTGATCTTCAGCACCGACGACTGCCGCAAGACCTACGAGACGCTGCTCGGCCGCGGCGTCGAGTTCACCGAGGAGCCCACCGAGCGGCCGTACGGCATCGACTGCGGTCTGCGCGACCCGTTCGGCAACAGCCTCCGCTTCACCCAGCCCAAGGGCTGAGCCGGCAGGTCGGCGCGGGGGCGCGCCGGGGCACCCGCC
>NZ_JBEYFP010001004.1:0-1996 GCF_040634455.1 Kitasatospora sp. NPDC007106 | reverse complement strand
AGACCTGATGCCGAGCCGATTGTGGTGAAGTGGATGATCCCGCAGCAACCCTCGCCCCGCTCTGGAGGACCCGTGTCCCGTCCTGCCCGCGTGCCCCGTCTCGCCGTCGCCACCGCCGCCGTGCTCGCCACTGCGGCCGGTCTCGCCGCCACTCCGGCGGCCGCCAAGCCGGCCCCGGCCACGGCCGGTGCGGTCGGCCGGGTCTTCATGGTCAATCCGGTGCAGTCCTCGGGCGACGAGTCGCTGGCGGACGCCAAGGACGCGGCCGCGGCCGTGCCCGCCTCGGCCTACGCGCAGGTGGCGCTGCGGAACCTGGACGGCAGCGGCTACCTGTCGGGCCGGTGGGCGGTGGTCCGCTCGGAGACCGGGGCGCCCGCGTACTCGGCGACCGGCGACTTCCGGTACGCCCGGGACAACGACCGGTTCGAGCAGGTGATGGCGTACTTCTGGGTCAACGAGGCGCAGGAGTACCTGCAGGGCCTGGGCTTCGGCAGTGAGCTGCCGGGTGCGAACGACCGGGCGCAGCCGGTGCGGATCAACCAGTGGGGGGCGGACAACTCCTTCTTCTCCGACAAGAAGGACGAGATCCGCTTCGGCAAGGGCGGGGTGGACGACGCGGAGGACGCCGAGGTGATCGTCCACGAGTACGGGCACGCGGTGCACGAGGCGCAGGTGCCGGGCTTCGGGGCGTCGGCGGAGGCCGGGGCGATCGGCGAGGCGTTCGGCGACTACCTGGCGGTGGCGGTCGGCGCGGCGGCCGACGCGAAGTACGGCTGGACGGCGCGCACCCCGGAGGCCTGCGTGGCCGACTGGGACTCCACCGACTACACCCCCGGCCCGGTGCACTGCCTGCGCCGCCTGGACACCGGCAAGGTGTACGGCGACAAGGTCGGCGAGGTGCACGCCGACGGCGAGATCTGGTCGCAGGCGCTGTACGACATCCGCAAGGCGCTGGGGGCCCGCACGGCCGACCGGGTCATCGTGAACGCGCAGTTCTCCTTCGCGCCCGACACGTCCTTCTCGGCGGCCGCCCTGGCGACCGTGGACACCGCCCGCCGGATGTACGGCGCGAGCGCCGCGGACACCGTCCGGAAGGCCTTCGCCGCGCGGCAGATCCCGGGCCTCTGAGCCGCTCGCGCCGCCTCCGGCCCCGCCGTCGTCCGACGCGGGCCGGGGGCGGCGCGCCGTCGCGCGTAGGCTCGGCGGCATGACGACCCGTGACGTCCTCGTGGTGACCACGACCCACGATGCGCAGGAGAAGGCCCGCGCGCTGGCCGAGCTGGTGGTGCGGGAGCGGCTGGCCGCCTGCGCGCAGGTGTACCCGATCGGTTCGGTGTACCGCTGGGAGGGCGAGGTGCGGTCCGCCGAGGAGTGGCGGATCGACTTCAAGACCACCGCCGGCGTCGTGGACCGGCTCGGCGCGTTCCTCCGGGAGCACCACGGCTACGAGACCCCGGAGGTGGTGGCCGTGCCGGTGGTGGCCGGCTCGGAGGCGTACCTGGCGTGGGTGGCGGCGGAGACCGCCGGGCCGTGACCTCCGGCCGGCCCTTCCCGCTCCATGCTGACACGCCGTCACCGCGGGTGCCGGGCGGCCGGTGGCCGCCGTGCCAGCATGGAGCGGGCGTCGGAGCCGAGGGGTGGGCGATGCGGAAGATCGTGATGCTGTTCTCGGTGTCCCTGGACGGGTACATCGAGCGGCTGGACCGGCGGATCGACTGGCACCTGGTCGACGAAGAGCTGCACCGGCACATGAACGACGTGCTGCGGCCGATGGGCGGCTTCATCAGCGGCCGGGTCACCTGGGAGCTGATGGCCGGGTACTGGCCGACCGCGGACGCCGACCCGGACGCCCCCGGACCGATCGTCGAGTTCGCGGAGATCTGGCGCTCCATGCCGAAGAGCGACGACTACGTCCGCGAGTCGGTGGAGCGGTTGGAGCGCCGGTGGCCGCAGCTGGTGGACGTGGAGTTCGCCGTCCAGGAGGTGCCGCTGCCCG
>NZ_JBEYFP010001003.1:0-2000 GCF_040634455.1 Kitasatospora sp. NPDC007106 | reverse complement strand
CGGCGGCCGGGGCGGAGGCCGCCGCACTGGTGGCGGCCTGGGCGGCCTGGCCGTCGCCGGAGCCGGCGGACGGGGTCTCCTCCTTGGCGCAGCCGGTGAGGACGAGTGCGGCGGAGGCGAGCAGCGCGGCGGAGGCGAGCAGGCTGCGGGATCTGCGGATGCTGGTCATGCGAGGACGCTCCTTGACGGGTGGGACGGCGCCGGCCGGGGGGTTCCGGGCGTGCCGGGGCAGCCCGGGACGCACCGGTGGCGGGCCGGTTCGGGGAGGCAGGGGAAGGCTTCGCTGACGTGCAGGACGAGCGGCCCGGCGGGGAGATCGCGCTCTCCATCGGGCGTTTACAACGTTATACAACCGGCGTTGCAGGGCCGACAAGAGTCACGGCACGCCCTGTCGAATCCGTTGCCGGACGCGTCCCGGGGCGAGTTGACGGGCCGGCAGCCGCCCCGGGCCGGCCCCCCGAGGGCCGTTCCCGGCCCGCCGCCCGGGGCCGCTGCACTCCCCGTCACCTGGAGTGCAGCGAGGGAAAGGTCACACTGGATTGATCTGCTGCCGGCCTGCTAACGGGCACTAACCTGCACTCATGACGGTCCAGCCCGAAGGGCTTCCCCTGGCCGCCGAGTTCCCGGATGCGACCCGCGAGCAGTGGCAGCGCCTCGTCGAAGGCGTGCTGCGCAAGTCGGGTGTGCAGGACGCGAGCGGCGTGCAGGCGGAGGAAGCGCTCACCACCAAGCTCCAGGACGGGCTCAGCGCCCGCCCGCTGTACACCGCCGAGGACGCGCCGGCCGACGCCGGCCTCCCCGGCTTCGCCCCGTACCTCCGGGGCGGCCGGCCGCACGGCTCCGCCGTGTCCGGCTGGGACGTACGGCAGCGCCACGCCGACCCGGACGCGGCACGCGCCAACGAGGCGGTCCTCGCCGACCTCGAGAACGGCGTGACCTCGCTCTGGCTGACCGTCGGCGACGGCGGCCTGCCGGTGGCCGCGCTGCCCGCCGTGCTGCAGGGCGTGTACCTCGACCTCGCTGCCGTCGTCCTCGACGCGGGCGCCGAATTCCGGCCCGCCGCCGAGCAGTTGTTCGCGCTGCTGGCCGAGCGCGCGGTGCCCGCCGACGTCGCCTCCGGCAACCTCGGCGCCGACCCGCTGGGCCTGCTCGCCCGCACCGGCGACGACTCCGCCACCACCGCGCAGCTCGCCGAGGCCGCCGACCTGGCCGCGCACTGCGGCCGCACCTACCCGAACGTCCGCGCCCTGGCCGTCGACGCCCTCGTCTTCCACGACGCCGGCGCCTCGGCCGCCCAGGAGCTCGGCTGCTCGCTGGCCGCCGGCGTCGCCTACCTGCGCGCGCTGACCGCCGCCGGGCTCACCGCCGACGAGGCCGCCGGCCAGCTGGAGTTCCGCTACGCGGCCACCGAGGACCAGTTCCTCGGCATCGCCAAGTTCCGCGCCGCCCGGCGCCTGTGGGCCCGCGTCGCCGAGGTCTCCGGGGTGACCGGCCCGGCCGCCGCGCAGCGCCAGCACGCCGTCACCTCCTCGGTGATGATGACCGCCCGCGACCCGTGGGTGAACATGCTGCGCACCACCGTCGCCTGCCTGGCCGCCGGTGTCGGCGGCGCCGACGCCGTCACCGTGCAGCCCTTCGACGCCGAGGCCGGCCTGTCCGACGCCTTCGCCCGCCGGATCGCCCGCAACACCCAGGCGATCCTGCTGGAGGAGTCCAACCTGGCGAAGGTCGTCGACCCGGCCGGCGGCTCCTGGTACGTCGAGGCGCTCACCGACGAGCTCGCCCAGGCCGCCTGGTCCTTCTTCCAGGAGATCGAGCGGGCCGGCGGCCTGCGCGCGGCCCTGGTCTCCGGCCTGGTCGGCGAGCGGATCGCCGCGACCTGGGCGGAGCGCACCGCGAAGATCGCCAAGCGGCGCGAGCCGGTCACCGGCGTCAGCGAGTTCCCGAACCTGGGCGAGCAGCCGCTCGTCCGCGAGCCCGCGCCCGCCCGCCGCGGCGGC
>NZ_JBEYFP010001002.1:0-2004 GCF_040634455.1 Kitasatospora sp. NPDC007106 | reverse complement strand
GCCTGAACTTCCACACCGGCGTCACCGACTCGGTGGTCTCCCACAACCTCGTCCGCAACACCGGCGACGACGGACTCGCCATGTGGTCCGAGAAGCCTCGCCACGGCGCGCGGTGCACGGCAAGGGCGCGGGCCGGGGCATCGTGCGCCGATCGTCCGCCCGTCCACTCCCACGTGCTCCTTCCCGCCGGGGTGGGCGCGGCGCGGCGTCCACCCCCTGGGCAAAGCGGCGTCCCCGTCACCTCCTGGCCCTGGTGCACCCTCTCCCGGTGTGCTCCGTGGGCCGACGTGGCGGTTCGGGGACGATCGGCGGTGGCGGCACCCCCTGGAGCTGCTCCCGCGCGGCCCGGGTGCACCTGTGAGGGCGACGTTGCGCTGCGCAGCCCCGGCGGGATTCACTGGGACCGAACCGACCGACGCCGGAGGACAGCCATGAGCAGCGCCTTCCCGGCCCGCGGCCAGGATCCGGCCGTGTGGGCCGCGGCCGCCGTGCCGGGCCCGCTGATGCGAGCCCTCGACCAGCGGGGCGGCCTGCCGCACACCGTGCGCCAGGACATCGCCCGGCAACTCGCCGAGGGCACGCCGGCCACCCGACTGCGGGACCGCATGGAGCGCCGCTGGTGGGAGCGGTACGCGCAGCTGACCGCGCCGGAGCTGCTGCAGCGGGCCGACGACATCGCCCTCGACCTGGTGGCCGCGCCGACCTGCCCGCTCGGCTGCGAGGACGGCTGGCTGCCGGACGAGTCCCGGGTGTGCCCGTGGTGCCGGCCCAACAACACCGTCATCGACGTGGCCCCGGACGAGGAACCCGCCGGCCGCCGCCTCGAACCCGAGGAGCAGGCCCGCCGTGCGGCCGAGGTCCGCGCGGCGATGCGCGCCGGCCGCCGCTACCCGCGTCCCGCACGGTGAGCCGCTGACGGCCGGACCCTTCCCGGCCGAGGTGTCGGCGGGCCCGGGCCTCGGGCCCGGGTGCCGTGGTCGGGGGGCGGGTCCGGGACGGCGGGTCGGCAGCGGCGCGGTCGGTGGTCAGCGGCCGATTTCGAGGTCGGCCGCGACCTGTCGGGCGGCGGGCGCGAGTTCGGCGTCGATCGCGGGCCAGTCCGCCGCGTCGGCCCGGAGCCGACCGGCGGCGGGCGGCCGGGCTTCGAGCATGGCGAGCCTCAGGTGGGTCGGCGGGTGCGAGCGGTCGACGGTGCCGAATTCGCGGGCGGAGAGCCTCAGCAGCCGTTCGCGTTCCAGCGCCGGCACGTCGGCGAGCTGGGCGGAGAGCTCCTCCCACGGTCCGGCGGCGGGTGCCGGGTCGGTTCCGGTGCGGCGGGCCCGTCGGGCCCGGTCGGCCCGCATCCGCAGCAGGGTGGTGTCGACCGTCCGCCGGAGCATCAGGGTCCGCAGCAGCCCGAGGCTCGCCCCGGTGCCGGCGAGGTCGGCGGCGAGCCGGTCGGCGCGGTACTCGGCGGCCTGGCCGGTGCGCAGCGTGAGCCGGTCGAGCAGTTCCAGCAGCGCCCGGGCCACGAGGTTGACCGGGCGCAGCAGCAGTTGCAGGATCGCCGAGGCCGCCAGCTCCACGAAGGTGCCGAAGGACTGCCGGTACAGGGCGGGCCGGGTCAGCTCCTCCCACTCGTCGAGCGCGGCGAGCGCGGACCGCAGCCACAGTCCGCGGCGGCTGTCGGCGTTGACCTGGTGCCCGAGCTCGTGGCCGAGCAGGGCCAGCCGCTGCCCGGGGTCCAGCACCGCCCACAGCGGGAGGCCGAGCCACAGCACGTGGCGCCGCCGCAGGCCGATCCGTCCGAATCCCGCGTTGAAGTCCCCGGTGACCAGCACGACGTCCACCGGCCTGCCGCCGAGGGCCCGCGCCACCCGGTCGGTCAGGGCGAACAGCCCGGGGGCGTCACCGCGGTACAGCCGGGCGGTGTTGCGCGGCAGCCGTCCGAGTCGCGGGCGGCTCCGCGGCGTGCTTCCTTCTCCTTCCTCCTCGAAAAGAACCAGCGTGCCCCCTCTCCGCCCC
>NZ_JBEYFP010001001.1:0-2007 GCF_040634455.1 Kitasatospora sp. NPDC007106 | reverse complement strand
GCGTCGTGTTCCCGCGGGCGGTGCCGCGGGTCAGGTCAGGGTGATCCGGATGCCGACCGTGCCGCGGTCGCCGCGGCGGACCCGGCTGCCGAGCAGGGTGAGCACGCCGAGCAGGCCGTACTTCTGCCGCAGCAGGGTGCGGTAGGCGGCGGTCTTCTCGGGCGGGCAGATCTCGGCGGTGCCGGGCACCTGCTCGCCGGTCGGCCTGCCGCGGACGTCGCACGGGCCGACCAGCACGTCCGCCCGGTTGCGGATCCGGCGGACCTTCCAGGAGTCGGAGACCGTCCAGACGCCCAGCGCGTCGCCGTCCCGCACCACCCACACCGGGGTGGGGACCGCCGTGCCGTCCTTCTTGAAGGTGGTGACCAGCAGGTAGCTGCCTGCGGCGAGGCGGACGAGGCGTTCGAGCCGGTCGTCGGGCGTGGCGTTCATGCCGCGCAGTCTAGGGCTTGCCCGACCCCCGGTGGATCACGGTCCGCCGTGGATCACGGTGCGTCGTGCGGTGCCCGGTCGCCGGCCTCCGGGCCGTCCTCGGGCAGCACGCCGGCCGTCGGCTCGGAGCGGCGCGGGCCGGGCACCCGGCCGAGGGCCGAGCGGGTGGCGCCGAAGCCGGTCTCGTGGTCCCACACGTGGGTGCAGCCGGGGCACTGCAGGTGGAGCAGGCTCCCGGTGTTGGAGATCAGGTAGCGCCAGTGCTCCGAGCAGGAGCGGCGCTCCCCGCAGGGCGTGCAGTCGCGGGCGTCGTCGCAGTTGGGGCAGGCGATCCACGCGCGGCGACCGATGTCGGCCTGCGGGTCAACGGGCAGCATCGGTCCGCTCCTCCACGGGCAGCACGCCCGCCGTGACGAGGTCGTCGTAGAGCCGCTGCTGCTCGGCGTCCAGGCCGGAGTAGAGCAGGGCGTAGGCCTCGGCCTCGCGGCGCTCCTCCTCGGCGATGTCCCGGGTGGGCCCGAGCGAGGCGGCCGCCAGCGACCGGCGGCGGATCTCGTCGGCGGTGATGTCGAAGACGAAGGCCGTCGACGGCTCGGGGCGGTCGGCGTCCTCGGTGCGGTGGTGCGACTGCGGAGACATGCCAGCAGAACTTAGGTAACCCTTCCTTCGCTGTCAAGGTGATGTGCGCAACCCGTTCACCAGCTGAGATGCTTCCGAGACAAGGGCCGTCCGTGGGCGAAGCTCCCGTCCGGGGACCGCGGCTGTCGGCGGTCCGTCATGCCGCGCTCCGGGCACCGGGACTGAGGGCCCGTCGGAGTGGCGGGCCGGGTCTGTCTTTCGGGGGAGCCGTGCCGGCGCCCGGTCCGTCCAGCGGCGTACACCTGGCGGACGAGGCGGAGGGGGTGGGATTCCTCATGCGGGCGGACGGACCGGCCGCGGGCCGCGCCTAGGGTTGTGGACATGGCAGAGCTGGGGGACCTCGTGGGACGGACCGCCGACCGGCTGGCGGAGCAGCAGGTCGGCGCGGTGGTGGTCGGCCTCGCGGACGGCGCGGCGGAGATCCGCGGCGCCGGGTCGGCCGGCGGTGCGGCCTCCGGGCCGCCCGGCCCGGACACCCTCTTCGAGATCGGCTCGATCACCAAGGTCTTCACCGCCCTGCTGCTGGCCCGGACGGTGCTCGCCGGCGACGCCGCCCTGGAGGAGCCGCTCGCGGGCCTGCTGCCCGGCTGCACCGTCCCCGGCCGCGGCGGCCGGCGGATCACCCTCCAGCACCTGGCCACCCACACCTCCGGCCTGCCGCGCCTGCCCAAGGGCATGCTGCTGCCCGCCCTGCTCAACCCGCGGGCCGCGGACCCGTACGCCGGCTGCACCGCCGACCGGCTGCTCGACGGGCTCGCCCGGACGAAGCTCCGCTCGGTGCCCGGCCGCACCTTCCGGTACTCCAACCTCGGCGCCGGCCTCCTCGGCCTCGCCCTCGCCCGGCGCGCCGGCACCGACTACGAGCAGCTCGTCCGCCGCGAGGTCTGCCTGCCGCTCGGGCTCGCCGACACGGTCGTCACGCCCGGTGCCGGCGGC
>NZ_JBEYFP010001000.1:0-2010 GCF_040634455.1 Kitasatospora sp. NPDC007106 | reverse complement strand
GGCGGTGGACGGTGAGGCCGCCGGGGTCGAGCCAGCCCGCCGGGTCGACGGCGGGCAGGTCGGCGGTCGGGTGCGCGGCGACGCGGCCGCCGGTGGTGAGCAGCAGGTGCCCGGCGGGGGCGCCGGTTCCGTCGGTGCCGAGGGCGACCAGCGCCCCGGCGGTGCGGCGCACGGGCAGGCCGGGGGCCAGGTCCGCGCGGACGGTGACCGCTGCGGCCAGGGTGAACAGCCAGCGTCCGTCGGGCAGCCGGTGGAGTTCGGCGCCGTCCTGCCAGTGGGCGAGGACCCGGGCGGCGGCCTCGGCCGGTCCGGTGACGGGGGTGTCGAGGACGAAGCCGTCGGCCTCGACGGCGCCGCGGAAGTCCCCGGGCGCGGGCGGGCGGGTGGCGGAGGTGCGCCGGTCCGGCCGGTCGGGGGTCGGACGGGCCGTGCGGGGCGCCTCTGCGGTGCTCACTGGCCGCTCCCGATGACGTGGTGGATCCGCCCGGTGTCCGCGTCGCCGACCAGGATCCGGTCGGGTCCCTTGGGCACGGCGATCAGGGGCAGGGAGGGGTGGAGGGCGGGGCGGCCGCTGCCGCCGGACAGCCGGGCGAGGGTGCGCCGACCGCTCGCACGGGCGTGGCGCAGCACGGCGTCCTTGCGGCCGAGGGTGACCAGGGCGGCGCCCTCGGCGCCGTGGACCAGCCCGATCACGTCCGCCTGCTCCCGGAGGGCGACGCGCTGACGGACGCCGTCGCGGTCGACGAGGTCCCAGGCGCGGCGGTCCTTGCTCCATGCGACGGCGCCGGCGCCGTGCAGCAGATGGCGGGCCCGTGCGGCTTCGGGCGGCAGGTCGCCCTCGAACAGGCGGGTGTCACGGGCCCGGTCGTACGGTACGCCCGCAGCCTGCCTGCCGACCGGCCCGTCGTCCTCGGCCTCGCCGTCCGCGCCGATCCGCCACCAGCGGCCCGCGACCGGCAGCCGCAGGAACCGGCCGTCGACCAGCAACGGCAGAACCGGCTCGGCCAGCAGCGCGTCCAGGCCGGCGCGGTCGAGCCCGAGGGCGGCGCTGTCGCGGACCACGTACTCGCCGCGCTCGCAGAACCGGCGCCCGCTCACGTACGGGACGAGCCGGCGGCCCCAGGCGCACAGCACGATCAGCCGCCGCCCGTTGCGGCCGGCGGCCACGGCGGGACCGGGCAGGTCGTGACGGCGGGCGCGGACCGCGGCGGCGTGTTGGTCGGATCCGGGCAGGTGCACGGCGAGCAGGACGTCCGCGTCGCGGCCGCGGGCCAGCAGGGTGCGGGAGTCGGTGGTGAAGACGGGCAGGGCGCCACCCCGGACGCCGGTCGGCAGCACCGCCTGCGCCGGGGCGGCGCGACGGAACCCGGCGCCGCGCAGCGCCCGGACGGCGATGTCGGGGGCGGGCAGCGGCAGCAGCGCGGTGGTGGGGGCGGCCGTACCGGTGGAGATGCGGACCTCGACGCCGGTGGCGCCGTTCGCGTCCCACCGCACCGGCCGGGCGGTCAGCGCCCGGGTGCCGGCCGGGAGGAGGGCGGCGAGGCGTTCCGAGGTGAGCACCCAGGCGCGGTCGCCGTCCTCCAGGAGCTCGCGGGCGTGCCGGACGTCCTCAGGGGTCGGGTCGCTCCGGCGGCGCGCCTCCAGCCAGGCCGGGAGCAGGTCCTCCAGGTCGCCGCCGAGCCAGGTGCCGGAGAGGTCGCCGAGGATGCCGACCCGCAGACCGGTGCCGCGGGCGGCGGCCCTGCGGTGCAGGACGAGCAGGGCGGCGAGCTGGACGAGGCGGGCGGCGCCGGCCTGCTCCGGGCCGGTGTCGGCCAGCACGACCGTCCGGCCGGTCGGCGTGGGGGAGGTGAACTCGGGTGCGAGGTGAAGGAGTTCGCCGTCGACGAGGCGACGGAGGAACTCATCGGGGAACTCGTCGGCGAGCAGCCACTCGGAGGGCAGCAGCCGGTCCGGGTGGCCGGTGCGGGCGAGGCCGCCGTGGCCGTCCGGGGTGCCCTCGGCCCGGGC
>NZ_JBEYFP010000999.1:0-2010 GCF_040634455.1 Kitasatospora sp. NPDC007106 | reverse complement strand
CCGGCCGCCACGGTGAGCACCCGCTGCGGGTCCACCTGCTGCAGCAGCGCGGCGCCCGCGGCGCAGCCGAGCACGGTCAGGCCGCCCGAGGCGATGTTCATCAGGGAACGGGCCGGCGCGTACCCGGCGGCGGGCACCGCCTCGGCGAGCAGCCCCATCCGGGTGGCCGTCCCCAGCGACTGGACGAAGCCCAGCACCACGAGCACGCCGAACCGGCCCACCAGCGGCAGGCCGGGCACCGCCTGCGCGGCCGTGCCCGCCAACGACACGCCGTGCAGCACCAGCAGGGTCCGGCGCGGGCGGCGCCCGTCGGCGACCGACATCAGGGTCAACGCGCCGAGGACGGTCGCGAACGTGGCGCCGTACATGCTGACCGCCGTCAGGAACGGCGAGCCGGTCTGCCGGCCGACGAGGGTGCCGAGGGCGAGGCCGGCGAGCGCGTTCGCGGCCACGGTCAGCGTGAAACTCGTGAACAGGGCGGCGAACTGCCCGGTGCGCAGCAGCGTGCGGTAGGTGGTCGGGGCGGCGGACGAGGGAGGTGCGAGCGTGTCGGAAGGCATGAAAAAAGCCTCCGGACAGGCCCAGTGCGGGCTCCGAAGGCAGCGCACACAGGATAGCAGGCGCGGGGCCTGCGAATAATCGTTTGCATCCGTTGCTTCCGGAGGGGTAGAACTCGAGGCTGACGGAACGTCACCGAGACCACGTGAGAGGAGGGCCGGCGATGACCAGCAGGACGACCGCGCACGGACCCTCCCGGGCGGCGCAGCAGCGCTGACCGGAGCGGCCGGGCGCACCACACCACGGAGCGTGCCTTGACCGCAGTACCCGCACCAGCAGTCCCCGCACCACCTGTACCCGCACCACCTGTCCCTTCCACCACCGACGGCATCGTGCTGCGCCCGATCACCGGGCCGGACGAGGTGGAGCTGTTCAACCGGCTGCCGTACCTGTTCAACCACGAGATCGCCGGCGACCTCGCCTCCGGGCGGCGCCGTGCGGAGCTGCTCTGGACGGCGCTGGACGCCGACGGGCGGCTGCTCGCCCGCGCCGGCTGGTGGTGCCCGCCCGGTAGCACCGAGCCGCTGCTGCTGGACGTGCTCGACCACCTGCCCGGCCACCGGGCCACCGCGGAGGCGCTGCTCCGGCACGCCCTCGCCGCCGTCGTGCCCGAGGGCGCGGTGCCGCCGAAGTACACCCGGTTCCTGCCCGCCGGCTGGCGCGCGGACCCTGCCGTGCGCGCCGCCGTCGACGGCCCGCTCGCGGTCGTGGAACGGCTCGGCGCCGTGCCGTTCGTGGAACGGCTGCGCCTGGAGTGGCGCGCCGGCACTCCCGTGCCGAGCCCGACCGGGCGGCTGCGCTTCCGGCCCGCCGCCGGTGAGGCGGAGGTGGTCGACCTCTGCACCGGGATCCTCAGCGGCACCCTGGACGCCCACAGCCGCGACGACCTGGCCCGGATGACGGCCCGCGAGGCCGCGCAGTTCCAGTACGACGAGGAGTTCGCGCACTACGCCACCCCGCGCGCGTGGTGGCGGGTCGCCGAATCGGCCGGGACGGGCGAGCCGGTGGGCCTGGTGATCGCGGCCCGCAACGCCTACCGGCCGATCGTCGCCTACCTCGGCGTGCTGCCCGCCCACCGCGGCCGGGGCCTGGCCGAGGAACTCCTCGCCGAGGGCACCCGGGTGCTGGCCGAGGCCGGCGCCGACACGGTCCGGGCCTCCACCGACGTCGGCAACACGCCGATGGCGGCCGCCTTCGGCCGGGCCGGGTACACCGTGTTCGAGCACGAGTACGTGATGGCCTGGGGCTGACGTCCTCGCGGCGGGGCCGTGGGCGTCCCGCCCGCACGGGTTGTGGGTGGCGGCGGCTACGGTGCAGGTCATGAACGACACGGGGCGGGGCAGCAGTTCGGGCGACGGTCGGGGTCCGGCGACGGCACCCGACGACTCCCACGAGGTGACCGGGCACGTGGCCCCGGAGTGGCACACCGCCTGGGTGGACGGACCCGCCGCG
>NZ_JBEYFP010000998.1:0-2011 GCF_040634455.1 Kitasatospora sp. NPDC007106 | reverse complement strand
CGCACCGGCAAGGCCGCCCGGACCCGACTCGCCGAGCGGCTCGCCCGCCGCGGACTGCGGCTGTGGCACCTGGCCGTGCTCGCGGCGCTCGCCGACTTCGGCCCGCACGCACAGCGCGACCTCTCGGTGCGGCTGTCCGTCGACCCCAGCGACATCGCCAAGGTCGTCGACGAACTCGCCGCGGCCGGCTGGGTGGACCGCTCCCGCGACCCCGCCGACCGCCGCCGCATCCGGGTCACCGTCACCGACCCCGGACGGACGGCCCTGCGCGAACTGCAGGCCGCGGCCGAGGCCGTCCAGGCGGAACTCCTCGCCCCGCTCTCCGCCGCCGAGCGCACCCGACTCCACGGCCTGCTCAGGCGGCTCTTCGACGGAGACCCCGGCACTCCGGAGGTCTGACGCCCCGGCAGGGCTCAGTGGCCGGGGCGGCCGGGTGGGTGGAAGCAGGCGGTGACGGTCTTGCCCCGGGTGTCGGGGCGGCTCTGCCATGCGTCGGCGAGGGCGTCGACCAGGCGCATGCCGCGACCGGAGGTGGCCTCGGGCCCGGCCTCGCGCGGGCGCGGGAGCTGCGGCGAGTCGTCGTGGACGCTGACGTAGAGGCAGGAGCCGTCCCAGGTGAGGACGAGATCGGCGTCGCTGCGGGCGTGGATGTGGGCGTTGGTGATGAGCTCCGACACGGTGAGCACGACGGCATCGGCGGTCTCGGGTGCGTGCACCGTCCAGCCGAGCGCGTCGAGGTGACGGCGCGCCCAGGCGCGGCCGGCCCGGACGCCGCTCGACACGGGCAGGGTGCGTGCCCAGCCCATCGCCCTCAGCGCGTTGTCACGGTGGTCCATCGCGGGCCTCCCCTCGTGGCCTCTTCCGTGACCGGCTGCCCCGCTTTCCCCGCCGCACACCCCCCGCGCCCGCGCCGGACCGCACGGCCGGGGAACGGGCGGCCCGCCGAACCGCTCAGGAGTGGTGGAGCGCGGTGATCCGGGCGATCCTGCCGGAGGAGTCGAGGGTGGGGTCGTACATGTTGCCGTAGCAGCCGAACTGGCCGGTGGTGCCGGGGTTCTGGGTGCAGGCGTTGACCTGCTGGCGGAGCCGGGAGACCGGGACGTCGTGGGCCCGGGTGCCGGCCAGGAGCCGGGCGGTGGCCTCGACTGGAACCGACCAGGTCGCTCCCGGCGACGTGGCCGGACGTCGTGCGGAAGTCCCGGATCGGCTCATCGCGCCCTCCTCCGTGCCGCGGGTGCCGGGCGGGCCGTTCCCGCCTCGGTGCGCCCCCCGACGGACCGGCGGCCCCGGAAGCGGCCCGCCACACGTCCTGACTTCGCGGCGCCGTGATACCCCGGGCCGGGCCCGAGGCGTCTGTAGGGGTACACGACCGACTCATCGAACGGGGAACGGAACATGCGACGTTGGACGGCACTGCCGGTGGCACTCGCGCTGGTGGGACTCGGATCGGCGGTGATGCCGGCCGCCGCCGCGACGGGAACGGCGACGGCCGCCGTGCAGTGCGACTCGGGCTGGGGCAGCCTCGACAAGGCCGGTCGGGCCGGGACGGACGCCTACCGGTACATGACCGGCATCAGGACGGGCACGCACCCCTGCTTCGACCGCATGGTCGTGGACGTGCCCGGTTCGTCGCCCGCCGACCCGGTGGCGTACCGGATCGACTACCGGGACTCGCCGATCGGCACCACCACCGACGACCGGCGGATCCCGGTCGCCGGCGGCAAGGTCCTGAACATCGTCATCGGCGCGCACACCACCGACGCCGACTGGAACACGACCTACCCGCTGCGCACGGGGGAGAAGCTGCCCGGGCTCGACTTCACGGGCTACCCCACCTTCGTCGAGGCCCGGGGAGGCGGCTCGCACGCGGGTGAGACGCAGATCGGGCTCGGTGTCCGGGCGCGGCTGCCGTACCGCGTCTTCCAGCTCGACGGCCGGCTGGTGATCGACGTGGCGCACAGCTGGGGCGCCACGGGCTGATCCGCGGGCGCGCCCCCGTACCGGCGCCGGC
>NZ_JBEYFP010000997.1:0-2011 GCF_040634455.1 Kitasatospora sp. NPDC007106 | reverse complement strand
GGCGCGACCGCCGCCCCCGGCCCCGACCTCGGCGAGAGCCCCGCCGCCGCCGGCGTCCGGCCGCCGCCCGCACCGCCCACCGAGGCGGACACCGCGGCCCGCGCCCTGCTCGACCGCACCGCCGACCTGCCCGCCGCCGACCTCGCCGTGATCTGGGGCGCCGAACCGGGCGGCGGCCTCACCCTGCTCGGCCACGCCGGCCTCGCCCCCGAGGACGCCCGCGCCTGGCGCCACGTCCCGCCGGACGTCGACACCCCGGCCCGGCACGCCGCCCGCAGCGGCACCGGACCGTGGCCCGAGGGCGGGCCCGCCGCCACCGGCCTGCCCACCGTCGGCCGCGACACCGCGCCGTACCGGCTCGCCCTGCCGATGCGCCGCCGCGGCCGCCTGCTGGGGGTCCTCGAACTCGGCTGGGCCGAAGCCCCGCCCCCGCTGCCGACCGCCGCCCCCGCCCGGCTGCGGGCCCTCGCGGAGGTCTTCGCCGTCACCGTCGACACCGCGCCCCCGGCCGTGCGGCCCGAACCGCCGGGCCCGGACACCGCGGCGCTGGAGGCCGTCCTCGACCCGGCGCTGCTGCTCGCCCCGCTGGAGGGCCGCGACGGCGAGGTCGCCGACTTCCGCATACTGCGCACCAACCACCGCTTCCGCGACCCGGCCGGCCGCCCGCGGCACCGCATCGAGGGCAGCACCCTGCTGGAGTCCTACCCGCTCGCCAGCACCCGCGGCATGCTCGACCGCCTGCTCGCCGTGCTCGCCACCGGCGAACCCGTCCGCGAACGGTTCGTGCTCACCTTCCTCGCCGACGACCTGTCCCGGCTGCCGGTCGTCGCCCGGATCGGAGCCGCCCGCACCGACGGCCACCTCCTGGTCAGCTGGCAGGTCGAGGACGCCGACGCCCGGCTCGTCGGCCTCGTCCACTCCGCCCAGCGGCTGGCCCGGGTCGGCGGCTTCGAGGAGGACCTCGTCAGCGGCGACGTCCTGTGGAACGAGCGGATGTTCGCCCTGCACGGCCTGCCGCCCGACGCCATCCCCGTGCCGCTCGCCGCCCTCCCGGCCCACGTCCACCCCGACGACCGCCGGGCCGTCCAGCGGCTCACCCGCACCGTCCTGGAGGAGGGCCGGGCCGCCTCCGCCGTCTTCCGGCTGCTGCCGCCCGACCGGCCCGCCCGCTACGCCCGGATCGTCGCCGAACCCGTCACCGACCCCGCCGGCCGGGTGGTGCTCGTCCGCGGCGCCGGCCAGGACGTCTCCGACCAGCACCGCACCGAGGTCGCCCTCGCCGCCACCCGTGAACGCCTCGCCGACAGCGAGCTGGAGGCCGCCCAGCGGCACCGCCTCGCCCTGCGCCTCCAGGAGGCGATCCTGCCGCCCGAACCGCCGCCGCTGGACAGCACCGGGCTGCACGCCGCCGTCCGCTACCGGCCCGCCGTCGAACGCGAACGGGTCGGCGGGGACTGGTACGACGTCCTGCCGCTGCCCGACGGCGGCGCCCTGCTCTCCGTCGGCGACCTCGCCGGGCACGGCGTCGAGGCGGCCACCGGGATGGTCGCACTGCGCAACGCGCTGCGCGGGCTCGCCGTCACCGGTGCCGGCCCCGCCCGGCTGCTGCACTGGCTCAACCTCACCGCCCTGGCGCTGCCCGACCCGGCCACCGCCACCGCGGTCTGCGCCCGCTACGACCCGCACACCCGCACCCTGCACTGGGCCCGCGCCGGGCACCCGCCGCCCGTCCTGCTGCGGGCCGGCCGGCCCCGGGTGCTGCCGCTGCCCCGCGGCCTGCTGCTCGGTGCCACCCCCGACGCCCCGTACGAGGAACAGGTCCTGCCCTTGGACCCCGGGGACGTGCTGCTGCTCTACACCGACGGGCTGGTCGAGCAGCGCGGCACCGCCGACGAGGAGTCGCTGCGCCAGCTGCTGGTGGCGGCCGGCGCACCCGGACCCGACCTCGGCGGCTGGCTCGACACCCTGCTGGAGCACAGCCGCTCGGACACCGACGACGACACCTGTCTGA
>NZ_JBEYFP010000996.1:0-2012 GCF_040634455.1 Kitasatospora sp. NPDC007106 | reverse complement strand
AGGCCGGGGTGGCCCTGGTCGACGTGCTCACCGGACTGCACGCCGCCTTCGGCATCATGGCCGCCCTGCGCGAACGCGACACCACCGGCCGCGGCACCGGAGGAGGCCGACCGCGTGCTCGCGGTCATGGCGGAGAACGGCCTCGCCCGGGGCCGCAACGGGCTCCGGGTCTTCGTGATGGCCGAGATCCCGGCGAACGTCCTGCTCGCGGAGGAGTTCGCGCAGCGGTTCGACGGCTTCTCCGTCGGCAGCAACGACCTCACCCAGCTCACCCTCGGCGTCGACCGCGACTCCGACCTGCTCGCCCACCTCTTCGACGAGAGCAACCCGGCGGTCACCCGCAGCATCGAGACACTGATCGCCACCGCCCACGCGGCCGGCCGCCACGTCGGCCTCTGCGGCCAACGCCCCAGCAACGACCCCGCGTTCACCCGCTTCCTGGTCGACGCCGGGATCGATTCGATCTCGGTCACCCCGGACAGCTTCGCCGCCGTCAAGCAGCAGGTCGCGGCGGCGGAGCACGCCCGGCACCGCACGGACTGAGGACCGCTGTGAACACCACCGCACCCCCGTCCCCGGCCCCACGCCCCGGCCTGCTCACCTTCCTCGGCGGCGTCGGCACCGTCACCGGCAGCAAGTTCCTGGTCGAGACCGACCACGCGCGGCTCATGGTCGACTGCGGGCTCTTCCAGGGCCTCGCCGAACTCCGCCGCCGCAACCGCCGTCCGCTGCCGCTCGACCCGGCCGACGTCGACGCCGTCGTCCTGACCCACGCCCACCTGGACCACTGCGGCTACCTGCCCAGGCTCGTCCGCGACGGGTTCCGCGGCCCCGTCCTGACCACCCCGGACACCGCCCGGCTCGCCGAACTGATCCTCCGCGACAGCGCGCACCTGCTCCGTGAGGAAGCCGACCACGCGAACGAGCACGGCTGGTCCAAGCACCGCCCCGCCGAGCCGCTGTACGACGACGAGGACGTCGAGAACACCCTGCAGATGTTCGACCCCGTCCCGCTCGACGCGGACGTCGAGATCGAGGCGGGGACGGTCCTGCGCCTCAACCGGGCCGGGCACATCCTCGGCTCCGCCTGGGCGCACCTCACCCTGGAGGACGGGCACACCCTTGCCGTCAGCGGCGACCTGGGCCGCCCGGTGCACCCCCTGCTCCGCCGGCCCGAACCGTTCACCGGTGCGGACGTGCTGCTGGTGGAGTCGACCTACGGGAACCGGCACCACGAGGAGACCGCCGCCCGCGAGTGGTTCGCGCGCGCAGTCGAGCGGACCCTCGCCCGCGGCGGCACGGTCGTCGTCCCCTCCTTCGCGGTCGACCGCACCGAGGTCGTCCTGCACGAACTCGCCGAACTGCGCCGCAGCGGACGGTTGCCGGCCGGCGCCCCGGTGTACGTGGACAGCCCGATGGCGCTGGCCGCGCTGCAGGTGTACCGCGACGCCTTCGCCCGCCGCTCGCCCGAACTGCGGCCCGACGTGCTGGACGACACGACGGCCCTCGACCCGGAGCCGTTCGAGCTGGTCCACTCGCTCCAGGAGTCGCTGGCCCTCGAACGCTCCGCCGTGCCGTCCGTGCTGGTCTCCGCCTCCGGAATGGCCACCGGCGGCCGCGTCGTGCACCACCTGCGGCGCCTGCTGCCCGACCCGCGGAACACCGTCGTCGTGGTCGGCTACGCGGCCGAGGGCACCCGTGCCCGCCGACTCGTCGACGGGGCCAGGGTGCTGAAGATGTACGGCACCTACGTGCCCGTCCGCGCCGAGGTGGTGAACGTTCCGGCCTTCTCGGCCCACGCCGACGCGGCGGAGGTCGTCGAGTGGCTGCGGGCCGCCCCGCCGCCGAGCGCCACGTACCTGGTGCACGGCGAGCCCGAAGGTGCGCAGGCCCTCCGCGACCGGATCGACCGCGAACTCGGCTGGACGGCCGTGGTGCCGCGCTCGGGCGAGCGCGTCGTGGTCGGCTGACGCGGGACGGTGCGCCTCACGGCCCACCCGTCTCCCCCGCGC
>NZ_JBEYFP010000995.1:0-2013 GCF_040634455.1 Kitasatospora sp. NPDC007106 | reverse complement strand
TTCATGACCCCCGAGCAGATCGCCGCCCTCAGGACGGTGCTGCCCCCGGTCGAGCACCCCGTCGTGGTGGACCACCCGCGCACCGGCCGCCCGACCCTGTACGTCAACGAGCCGTTCACCACCCGCATCGCCGGCCTGCCCGAGGCGGAGGGCCGCGAGCTGCTGCACCTGCTCGGCCTCCAGGCGCGGATCCCCGAGTTCCAGGTGCGCTTCCGCTGGCAGCCGGACTCGATCGCGATCTGGGACAACATCGCCACCCAGCACTACGCGATCAGCGACTACTACCCGCAGCGGCGCGTCATGGAGCGGATCGCCGTCGCCGGCGGCCCGCTCACCTGACCCGGGACGCCCCCACCCCCCTTGCCGGCCGCCACCCCCGCGGAGCCCCGATGACCGACACCGACGTCAGAACCACCGCCCTGCCGGCCACCGACCCCGGGCGCCGCGCCTGGACCGTGACCGGCCTGCTGGTGGTCTTCATGATGATCAATTTCGCCGACAAGTCCGTCCTCGGGCTCGCGGCGGACCCGATCCGCCGCGAGCTCGGCCTGTCCGCGACCGCCTTCGGGCTCGCGAACAGCGCCTTCTTCCTGCTGTTCTCGATCTCCGGCGCCGCCGTCGGCCTGCTCTCCGACCGGGTGCGGCCGCGCCGGCTGCTGCTGGCCATGGTGCTGCTCTGGTCGCTCGCCCAGGCGCCCATGGCCCTCGGCGGCGGTGCCGCCCTGCTGGTGGCCTCGCGGATCCTGCTGGGCGCCGCGGAGGGACCCGCCTTCCCCGTCGCCCAGCACACCGCCCTCTCCTGGTTCCCCGACCGGCGGCGCAACCTGCCGGGCGCGCTGGTGATGGCCGGAACCACCCTGGGCGTGGTGGTCGCCGCGCCCGGGCTGACCTGGGTCGTCCACCACCTGGGCTGGCGCTCCGCGTTCGGCGCCGTCGCCGTCGCGGGCATGCTGTGGGCCGTCGTCTGGACCCTCGCCGGACGGGAGAACGGCCTCACCGCCGACACCGACCGGCCGCACCGGGATCCGGCCCCGGACACGATCGGCGCGCCGCCCGCCGGCCCGTCCTACCGGCGGATCCTCGCCACCCGGACCTGGATCGGCAGCACGGCCGCCTACTTCGGCACCTACTGGATGACCGCACTGCTGCTGGTCTGGGTGCCGAGCTACCTCCACGACGGCCTCGGCTACTCCGACACCGCCACGGCGAATCTGGTGGCCGCCCTGTGGGCCGTCAACACGCTCGCCCTGCTGGGCCAGGCCTGGCTGACCGGCCGACTGCTGCGCCGGGGCGTCGCCAGCCGCTGGGCCCGGGCCCGCGTCGGCGGGGCCGTCCTGCTGGTCTCCGCACTGGCCTGCCTCGCCCTCCCCGCGGTGCCGCACTCCGCGGCCACCGTGCCGCTGCTGATCGCCGCGTTCGGCCTCGGCGGCACGATGGTGACCGTCGCGGTGACCACGGTCGCCGAAGTCGCACCCGAGCACCGCCGCGGCGGCGCCCTCGGCCTCATGAACGCCGTCGTCACCACCGCCGGCCTGGCCGCCCCCGTCCTGACCGGCCACCTGGTCGATCTGCACGGCGGCGCCGGCTACGGCCTCGCCGTCCGGATCGCCGGTCTCCTGCTGCTGCTCGGCGCGGCCGCCACGCTGCTCGTCGACCCCGCCCGGGACATCACCCGCCTCCGCTCCGCCTGAACCCGACCGCTCCCGCCACCACCACCCCACTTCGAGGAGCACCGTGCCCGACCCCACCGTTCCCGCCCCCGCCGGGACAGACCACCTCGACCACGCCCTCGCCGAACTGCGCGCCGGCGCCGGCTCCTGGGCCGCCGCCCCGGCGGACCTGCGGATCGGCATGCTGGAGCGGCTGCTGCCGAGGATCCGGGAGACCGCCGCCGCCATGGTCGCCGACGCCTGCCGGCACAAGGGCCACCGGCCCGACTCCCCATGGGCCTCCGAGGACTGGGCGGGCGGCCCCTGGGCCCTCGCCCAGCACACCGCCGCCCGCCTGCACGGC
>NZ_JBEYFP010000994.1:0-2014 GCF_040634455.1 Kitasatospora sp. NPDC007106 | reverse complement strand
CCGCCCCCCGGCGGCGGCGCGGGGTGGTGGGTTTCGCGCAGCCGGTCGCCGCGGCCGCCGCCGCGCCGTGGTCGTGGTAGCTCACGGTGGACTTGGGCGCGTCGGCGACGAGCTGCTGCTCGGTCGGCGTCCCCGGCGCGATCGGGGCGGCGAGGCCGGCCGCGGCCGCCGAACCGCCGAAGTCGACGTCCGAGCAGCCGTAGAACGCCTCCGGGCTGTCGGTGCGCTGCCAGACCAGGTACACCAGCTGGCGGCCGGTGCGGCTGGGCAGCGTGCCGTTGAAGGTGTAGTAGCCGTTGGTCGCCGTCCGCCCGGTGGCGTACTGGGCGACCGGGTTGGCCAGGTCGAGGTCGGACCACTTGAGCGGCTGGGTCGGGTTGTAGCCGCTCTTGGTGATGTAGAGCGTCATGACGCCCTGGTGCGGGGCGGTGACGCGGAAGTTGAAGGCGTTGCTGCCCGCGGTGACGGAGGTGGCCGGCCAGTCGGTGCGGGCCATGTCGAGCGCCTTGTACTTGTCGCGGTTGGCCGAGCACAGCTTGCCGTCCGGAATGATCTGCTGGCTGCGGCCGTTCGCGTCGGCGATGTTGACCTCGTTCCAGTCGTACAGCGGCTGGGTGCCGCTCATCGCGACCAGGTCCTTGCAGACCTGGGACTGGGGGTGCTCGGGGCCCTCGGCGTAGCAGGCCGCCACCCGGCTGGTGGGGCCGAACAGCGAGCCGTGCGCACTGGCCGTGCCGGCGGTCGCGGCCAGTGCGCCGGCCGTCAGCACGCCGGCGGCGAGGACTCTGCGGGTCCAGGACATGGTTCTCCTCGTACGGATTCGGGCCGGTTGTGGGGGAGAGGTGCGAACCCGGGGAGCCTGCGGGCGCGGCGGTGTGGACCCGACACACCGTCAGCCGCCCTGGAGCCTACGATTGGCCTATACCAATTGGCAAGGGGTCGGTGCGACGGCCGGGTCGGAGGGGCGCGCCGGGTCGGAGGGGCGCGCCGGGGGCGGGGGAGCCCGAGTCAGCGCTCGGCGGATCCGGGGAGGACCGGCTTGACGTCCAGGACCGGGGTGCCGTCCAGGGCCTCCAGGCCGCTGACGCGCAGGCGCAGCCCGTCGACGGCGAGGATCGTGACGCGGTGCAGCCCGATCGGGTTGGGACGGTCGGGCGAGCGGGTGGCGAAGACGCCGGTCTCCGGACGGGCGAGGTCGCCGCGCGGGTGCACGGCGAGCACCCCGCGGTCGGCGCGGTCGAGCCAGGTCAGCAGCAGGACCTCCTGGCCGGCCGCCAGTTCGCGCAGCCCCCTGGCCACCTCGGGCTCGAAGACCAGCCAGGCCCCCGGGGCGCCCTCGTCGCCCTGCTTCGGGGCCTCGGCCCGGGTCCGCAGCGGCGACTCCACCCGTCCGACCGCCCGCACCGTGAACTGCGCGTCCGCCATGTCCCCGAGCCTACGCCGCGACCGTGCGGCCGCGGGGGAGGGCGGGCCGCGGCGGCGGGCCGGAGGTCACGGGATCTTTACCGGCAGCCCGGTTGATGGATCATCAGATTCCGGGCGAGGGTGGGGCCTCACGATCCCACCGGTCCGGAGGCGAGCAGTATGCGGAGAATCCTCAACACGGCGCACGTCTACATGATCCTCGGCGTGGTCAGCGGCCTGTACTACCGCGAGCTGACCAAGGCCGAGGACTTCACCGGCGACTCCCAACTCGGCGTCGTCCACACCCACCTGCTGGCCCTCGGAATGCTCTTCTTCCTCGTCGTGCTGGTGCTGGAGAAGCAGTTCGGGCTGACCGGCAGCAGACTCTTCCCCTGGTTCTACTGGATCTACAACGCGGGCCTCGCCCTCACCGTCGGCATGATGACCGTGCACGGGACGCTGACCGTGCTCGGCCGCGAGAGCGGCGCGGCGATCGCCGGGATCGCCGGCCTCGGGCACATCCTGCTCACCGCCGGCCTCGTGCTGCTCTTCGTCAGCCTGGGCAAGCTCCTCCCGGCCGGCTCCGGGAAGCCCCCGGCGGCCTGACGGC
>NZ_JBEYFP010000993.1:0-2015 GCF_040634455.1 Kitasatospora sp. NPDC007106 | reverse complement strand
ACGGCGGCGGCGAGCGCCACCCCCAGGGCTCCGACGCCGCAGCACAGGTCGAGCACCACCGCGGAGGGGCCGGCCAGCAGCGCCGCCTGCCGTGTCCCGTTCGAGCGCTTTGAGCTCCTCCTCGACGGGTGCCGGGTCGTAGAAGGACTGCTCGGCGGCCTCCGCGACCCGCTCGGCGACCCACACCACGCCCCGCACGGGTGCGAGCGGCAGGGTGGGTAGACCGGTCAGCAGACCCATGGCCCGCCCCCTACTGGACGAAGCTGTAGGGCGGGAGCGGCCCGTGCACCCGCAGGGTGCAGTCCTCGCCCCAGCGCCCGGCCAGCTCCGCGGCCGCGGCCCGGAACCCGTCCTGCCGGCCCGCCTCGACCAGGAAGGAGCCGCTGACGAAGTCGTTCCCGGCGGGTTCGTTCTCCCGCGTCTCGCGCGCCAACGGGCTCAGTTCGTCGAGGAGTTCGGCGGCGGCGGCGCGGTTGCGCTGCTGGATCCCGTCGGCCACCAGCTCGCCCAGCCTGATCCTCGGCGCGGGGTCGGGGCTCCGCCGGGTCTCCTCGTTCAGCCGCCGGGCCTCGGCGGAGTCCCGGAGGATCTGCCGGAGCAGGGCGTCCTCGTCGAAGGAGGCCTTGACGAGGTACTCGGCGCAGCCGTCCAGGGCGGACAGGCGTTCCCGGTAGGCGTCGACCTGCTGGTCGAGGACGCCGATGACCTCCTGGTCGTCGGCAGCGACGGCGCCGAACCGCAGGGGCAGGACGGGGCCTTCGGACATCAGGCGTTCGAGCACCTCCTGGTGGGCCGCGAGGTCGCGCCGGCGTGCCCGGAGTCCTTCGGGTGCGTGGCTGACCACGGCCTTCAGGCCGGACCCGGTGAGGGTGCGCAGTTCTTCGGGCGGGGAGCCGACGCCGGTCAGCTTGCGCAGCCGCGCGGGGTGGCTGTCGGCCGTGATCGCGTACACGTAGACGGACACGGCTCACTCCTCCCTCGACCGGGTGGCCCGCCGGGCGCGCGGTCTCTCACGCCGCTCCCGCGGTTCGGGCTCCTCGTCGCCGCCGTCGGGCTTCTCGCGGACGGTGTCGGTGACCGCCTCGGCGGCACCGGAGATCGCGCCCTTGCTCTTGCCGCGGGATCCTCCTTCGGTGATCTCGCCGACCAGGTCCGGCAGTTTGGCGGGGGCCTTGCGGCCCGATTCCAGGTCCAGCCGGTTGCAGGCCTCGGCGAAGCGCAGGTAGGTGTCGACACTGGCGACGACCACCCGGGCGTCGATCTTCAGGATCTCGATGCCGACCAGGGAGACCCGGACGAACACGTCGATGACCAGTCCCCGGTCCAGGATCAGTTCGAGGACGTCGTACAGCGTGCCGGTGCTCGCGCCTCCGGTGGTCACACTGCCTCCGCCGCTCTGCGGCACCACGGTCACGGCTCCTCCTCTCGTCGGCCGCGTGCTGAACCGCGGCTCCTGCTCGCTCCGTCGTCGTTCGCGGAACTACCCCCGGCGCCGGTCGACCTCGGCCCGCGTGTAGCGGCGGGTCCGCTCGTAGCCCACCAGCTCCCCGTCCTCGTCCAGCTGCACCCGGTAGCTCGCCAGGACGCTGCTGGTCTCCGGGATCCGCTCGACCTCGACCACTTCCACCTCGGCCTGCCAGCCGTCCTCGGTGCGGCGCAGTCCGGAGACGGACTCGGGCACCCTTCCGAGGAGCTCGGCCAGTTGCGAGGCCGCGGTGCGCATCGCCTGCGCGGCGGACACCCGGCGTCCGCCCGTCCGGGCGGGTCGGGCGTCGCCGTCGTCGGCGGCTCGCGCGGAGCCGCCGGTGCGGCCGGAACGCCGGCGCGGCGGCTCGGTGTCTCGGGCTTCGCGGGGCATGTTCCTGTCCCTCCATTGCAGTGGGTCAAACGGCGCATACCCGTATCAACCACTTCAAACAGGGCGTTCCGCCCATGCCCCGGCTTCGGTTCCGACGGCCGCGCGACCGACGGCGACGGTCCGCGGAGGGCCGGATGCGCGCGGTCACGACGGCAGC
>NZ_JBEYFP010000992.1:0-2024 GCF_040634455.1 Kitasatospora sp. NPDC007106 | reverse complement strand
GGCGGCGGCCCTGGCCCTGCCGATGCTGGTCACCGCCGCCGCCCCGGCCGCCGCCGCCGGTCCCACCGCCGTCGTCTCGATGGGCGACAGCTACGTCTCCGGCGAGGCCGGGCGCTGGGACGGCAACAGCGACACCGCGAGCGGCGGCCGCGACGGCACCGACCGCGCCTGGACGGGCAGCGGCTACGACCCGGCCCGGGTGTACGGCAGCACCTACACCTCCGGCTGCGACCGCTCCGACTCCGCCGAGGTCCGTTCCGCCTCCGGCGTCGCCCAGACCCAGATCAACCTCGCCTGCTCCGGCGCCACCTCCGCCAACGTGTTCCGCGCCGCGAACGGCGGGCAGTCCTTCAAGGGCGAGGCCCCGCAGGCCGACCAGCTGGCCGCCGTCGCCGCGCAGAACACCGTCAAGCTGATCACCCTCTCCGTCGGCGGCAACGACCTGGGCTTCGGCGACGTGATCTCCACCTGCGTCCAGGACTACGAGATCTGGTGGTCCTACTGCCACGACGACCAGCAGGCCGCCGTGGACGCGAAGATGGACGCCGCGATGGCCGGGGTCGGCAAGGCCGTGGACGAGGTCCGCGCGGTGATGTCCGCCGCCGGCTACACGTCCTCCTCGTACCGGCTGGTGCTGCAGTCCTACCCGTCGCCGATCCCGCGCAGCAGCGAGAACCGCTACCCGGAGAGCGGCTGGAGCCGCACCAACACCGGCGGCTGCCCGTTCTGGAACCTCGACGCCGACTGGGCCCGGGACTCGCTCGTCCCGCAGATCTCCGACCGGCTGGCCGCCGTCGCCGCCGCCAAGGGCGTGCAGTTCCTCGACCTGCGGGACCTCCTGCAGGGCCGCGAGGTCTGCTCGACCGCGACCCGGCTGGCGACTCCCGGCACCCCGCCGTCGGCGACCACCAGCGAGTGGGCCCGCTTCCTCGACATGGGCACCACCACCCAGGGCGCCCTGCAGGAGTCCTTCCACCCGAACCACTACGCGCAGCTGGCCCTCGGCCGCTGCCTGACCCTGCTGAACGCGCAGCCGACCGGAAACTGGTCCTGCCGCAACACGCCCGGGCGGGACGCCGCCGGGACGTACCTGACGGCCCGCTAGCGGGCTCAGCGCACGGCGCCGCGCATCAGCTTGCCCTCCGTGGACAGCAGCCCGGAGCGGTAGTCGAAGCGCGGCGCCGCCGCGAACATCAGGTACAGGTACTTGGGGTTCTCCGCGAACCAGTAGCCCGGCGTCAGGTCGCCGCGCCGCAGCGGGGCGGCGGTGACGTCCTCCGCCACGGTGTAGCCGCCCGGCACCCGCAGGTGCTCCCGCAGCCCGGCGAAGTAGCCGTAGGCGGTCTCCTTGTACTGCCGGTCGCCGGTGAGCATCCACAGGTCGAAGGAGGAGTTGACGTACTCCGGCCGCAGGTCGTTGCGGGCCGAGCGGACGGTGGCGTCGCCGTAGTCGATGGCCTCCGGCACCACCGGGTTGTTGTCCAGGATCATCGTCCAGGTGTTGTAGTAGTCCACCGCCGCGTCCATGTCCCCGCCCTTGCCGAGCAGGCCCGGGTAGAAGGAGCCGAGCTCGGAGGCGCCGCGGCCGGTGGTCCGCCCGGTCGCGTAGTCGACCTGCTTGTACCAGGCGTAGCCGCCCCGGTGCTCCAGCTGGTAGCGGAGCACGGAGCCGGTCAGCAGCCGGTACCAGTCGCCGAGTTCGCCGTCGCCGAAGAGCTCGGCACCGGCCCACAGGTACTCGTAGTAGGAGTCGACCGGCGGGTTGGGGGCGCAGGAGGTGGTGTCCGTCCAGCGGCCGGTCTCGATGTTCAGCGAGGTGCCGAGCAGGCCGAGGGCCGAACGCCGGTCGAAGACCGCCCGCATGGCGCGCTTCGCCGCGTCCCAGTACTTCTGCCTGCCCGTCAGCTGCGAGAGCATGCCGAACTCGAGTCGGCGCACCACGTGCGATTCGGCCCAACGGCCGCGTACCGGAACCTGTCGGACGCCCCGACCGGCCGCGGACCGTCAGGGCGCGGTGGGCATCA
>NZ_JBEYFP010000991.1:0-2026 GCF_040634455.1 Kitasatospora sp. NPDC007106 | reverse complement strand
GCGTTGGCGGTCTGCACCTGCTCGTGGGTGGACAGCACCTCGCCCGTGGCGGCGTCGGTGACGACCACCTGGCTGCTCGGGGTGCCGTCGGCGCGGACGCCCTCGACGGTGGTGCGGTGGGCCAGTCGCGGGGTGCCGGAGGCCGCCCACACCACCAGCTGCGCCGTTCCCGGCCGGTCGACCGAGACGAGGGCGGGCTCGTCGCCTTCCGGGACTCCGACGGTGGCGGCGACCGCGTCGTGCGCCTTGGAGGCGGCCTGTACGGCGTCGAGCTTCGGGGCGAGCGAGGCGGGGGCGACCCGGCCGGCCACGGCGCGGTCGGCGGAGCGTATGGCGCCCTGCGCGCTCTGGTGGACGATCAGGTCGCCGCCCAGGATGGGCAGGCCGGCGAAGGTGCGCTCGTAACGCACGTGCCGGGTGCCGTCGGGGTCCGTGATCGTGTCCTTCACGATCAGCTGTTCCTGACCGGACAGGCCCAGGGCGCGGGCCGCTGCGACGGGCGCCGGCGCGGCGTGGGCCGATCCGGCACCGACCTGGATCGCGCCGGCCAGGACGGCCGAGGAGGACAGAACGGCTCCGACGGCGAGCTTTCGCTTCATTCGGTTCCTTCCGTGGTGGACCGCGGTCGCGCGGTCGCGCCGGCTCCGTGGCGCCGGGTCGGCGCGGGCTGAGGACGGAGCCGGCTGGGGGTGGAGCGGGCTGGGGGTGGAGCGGGCGCCGGCGGCGCGTCCCGGCGATCGGCCGGCAGCCGCCACCCGGCGGGTGAGCGGGCCGGACAGTACGCCGTGGTGCTCGGCCGGAATCATGACGAAGGATCAGGCATGCAGGAAAGGGCGGGCGCACAAATGGCAGGATTCCGCCACAGTGGACGGTGTTCCCGTCGGATTTCTGGCGGGAATTGCCGGGCCAATGTCTGCTGGCAGATCCGCCCGCAGCCGTCCGTGCCGCCCGTGGGCCGAAATCCAGCCTGGCTGTGCGCGGGGCGCAGGGTGTGCGGGGGTGGTGGCGCAGTCCCGCCACGTATTGACACTTGTCGGTGAGAAAGCGATTCAGTATGCGGCGGAGTGGAATCCGGCAGGTGTCATTAATTCTTTTCAGGCATGACTCGGCGGCGAATGCCTAAAGGGCATTCGCCGCGGCGCGGGCCGGGTCTCGCACCCCGGCGCCGGTGGCAGGGTGGGCCGTACCTGACTGAGCGCCGATCGACCGTGGCGTGTCACACCCGCGCACGGACGGGCGGGCGGCCGGCCAGGCCTCGACGTGCCTCGACGTGCCTCGGGTGGTGTCCTCCGGGCTGCAGGCCGAGTGGCCGGCCGGGAGGCCGGGCGGCAGGCGGAGGGGCGGGCCGAGCGCCGCGTTGTCGCGGTCCGGTGCGATGTGGTGCCGGAAGCGGCACGGCCGGGGGAGGCTGCACCGCCGGTCCGCCCGGGGGCGGAGCGGTCGGCGGGGTGCTCGCGTCGGTGGTCCGGGAGGGCCGGCGTGCGGGTGAGCTGCGTTGCGGGGAGGCTCGTTCGCTTCGTCCGTCGACTGCCGAGTGCCGAGCACCCGCACGCGACGGTGTGATTCAGCGGTGCTACCCCCTCCGGCTTGCTCACGGAGGGGGCGTGCTGGCCGCTTGGAGGCGTCGCATCCGCTACGGGTGCGACGGTTTGTGACGGCCCCTTGGGTTCCCCGAGGCCGCGAAGCGCCTGCGACAGTGCATCACTTCAGCGAGAAGGCCTCGGCGAGCAGCTCGACCTGCGTCGCGAGCAGGGTGTCCCCGGTGTGGCCCATGCCGGAGAAGTGGCCGGAGACCTCCAGGCCGATGGTGCCGTGCAGGGTGCTCCAGGCGAGGACCGTCCCGGTGAGGGCGGTGGCGACGGCTTCGGGGCCGTCCGGGGCGCTGGCGGCCACCCAGGCGGCGACGGCCGTGTCCGCCGCCAGCCAGGCCCGCATCTGGGCGTCTCCGGCGAACGGCAATGCCGGTCCCGGAGACGACGCCGGTGTCCGGTGCCGGCATGCGAGGTGCCTTCGGTGATGTCCAGGC
>NZ_JBEYFP010000990.1:0-2027 GCF_040634455.1 Kitasatospora sp. NPDC007106 | reverse complement strand
GGGTCGTCGTCGAAGGCAGGGCGAGCATGCGGTACCGGATCGTGGAGAAGGAGTCGTTTCGGGTCGTCGGCAGGAAGGCCCGGGTCCCGCTCGTCCACGAGGGGGTCAACGCGGTCGCCGCAGCGCACCTGGAAGGCCTGGACGAGCGTGCGATCGTACGGATGAAGGAACTGGTCGGCCAGGAACCGAAGGGGATTCTGTCAGCGGCGGTGTACCTGACCGACAGCCGCGAAGAGGGCGCCGAGGCTGACTACTGGATCGGTGTGGTGGCCGGTCCCGAGGCGGCCGCCGAGGAACTCGACTCCCTCGACGTGCCGGCCGGGACCTGGGCCGTCTTCGACAACCACGGGCCCTATCCGAGCGCCCTTCAAGAGCTGTGGCGAGACGTCTTCACCCAGTGGTTCCCCTCGAACCCGTACACGAGCCGGACAGGTCCGGAGCTCCTGCGGACGCGGCCGGTGGAGATCGGCGCGGAAACCGACTCCCAGCTGTGGATCCCGGTCGAGCGCGGCCGCGGGAGTGCCGGGGTGTGAACACCGGTACCGCTGGTACCTGTCCCCGGAGGTCCGGCTCGGACGTCGACCGCAAGGCAGCGGTCAGGGTCTCGTCATCGCGAACGCAACTGCGCGCTGCCAGCCGTTCGTTCGGCCGCGGACCTGACCGGGCGCGGACCGCCCCTGCGGATCGGCCACGTCAGGGCGAGAGCCAAGGGTTCATCACGACCGAGTACCCCGGCTGCACCCAGCCCTGCCCTCGTCGACGAGGCTCGGTCCGTTGTCCCTGCAAAGGTGTCGTACGAGCTGCTCGTGGGCGGGACCGCCGCCCAGTAGCAGCCGGAAGGCAGGCAGGGCCCCGCCCAGACAGCGCGTTTGAGGGCCGACTCGGGGAATCCACCGTGTTTCACCGGTCGAGTACGGCCCGCCGACCACGCCGTGCAGATGGTCCGGGGCCGGGGGTGGTGTGCCGGGTCCGGGGTCAGCGGGTGATCGAGATCGCGAAGGGGGCGAATCCGCTGGAGCGGATCACGTGGGGCACGAACAGGATCGCGGCCTCCGTTGCGCGGGCGGTCCGGATTCCGCCGAGGTCGGTGATCCATTCGTCGTGCCAGCCGAGGTCGGCGAGGAGTTCGCGGACGGTCTGCTTGGCCCCGGGGTCGTCGCCGGAGAGGAACGCGGTGGGCGTCCGGGTGAGCGTGGCCGGGGCGGTCATCACCGGGAAGAGCATGGTGTTGAGGGTCTTGACGACGTGTGTGTCGGGGAGTGCTTCCTGGAGTTGCTCGGCGAGGCTCGAGCCGGGGTAGAGCAGGTCGGCGGGCAGGCCGTCCGGTCCGTCGGTGGTGGCGTTGGAGACGTCGACGAGGAGGGTGCCGCGCAGTTCGTCGCGCAGGGCGGCGAGCCGTTCCAGGGAGCCGGCGCCCGGGGTGGCGTTGATGACGATCCGGGCGCGTCGTGCGGCGTCGACGGCGGCGCCCGGTGTGCGGTCCGCAACGGTCACCTCGTGGCCTGCGCGGGTGAGGGCGGCGGCCAGGTTGCCGCCGACGCGGCCGTTTCCGAGTACGGCGATCGTGGTCATGAGGGTGTGCTCCCTTGTCGTGCGTGCGGGTGGGGTGGTGTTCGGTCAGCGTGAGAGGGTGGCGACGGCCTGGGCGTGGACGCCCGGCGCGGCGGCCAGGAAGCCTGCGCTCTGCGGGGTCCAGGGGCGGCCCTCGGCGTCGGAGATCCGTCCGCCGGCCTCGGTGACGAGGAGCGCGCCGGGCAGCAGGTCCGCGCGGGCGCCGGCGAACTGCCAGAAGGCGTCGAGCCGGCCGGCGGCCACGTTCAGCAGGTGCAGGGTCGCGGGCACGGCGACGCGGACGACGAGTGCGTCGAAGAGCATCGCGGTGATCGAGGAGCCGACGCGCCGGACGACGTCCTCGTCCTCGTCGGGCCGGGCCTGGCTGGTGGCCACGACGCCCAGGCCGAGGTCCGCGGTCCGGGAGACGTGCAGGGGCCGACCGTCGAGGTGGGCGCCCGCGCCGGTGAGCGCGG
>NZ_JBEYFP010000989.1:0-2030 GCF_040634455.1 Kitasatospora sp. NPDC007106 | reverse complement strand
GGTCGGCGTGGGGCTGGGGGTGCGGGGCGCCGCCCGGCAGGCGGCCGCGCTCGCCGTCGGACTGCCGGGGGTGAACTACGTGGCCGCGGGCCACGGCCGCTTCGACGTGGTCTGCGGGGTGGACGCCGCGGACCGGGCGGCCCTGCTCGGCACCCTGGACGCGCTGCGCGCCCTGCCGGGCGTGGTCCGCGCCGAGTCCTGGTACCACCTCGACATCGTGAAGGAGACGTACAGCTACGATCTCCCGGCCTGACCGGCGGATCGATCGCCCGCAGCGTCATCGGATTACGAATCGCAGGATCAGAGGCGAATTGCCTGCGGAAATGTATCCGCAGGTCATTGACGCGGTGTTTTCGCCCGGCATTGAATGACCGGCGTCCCCCTCTCCCTCACCCTGCCGGGACGGCTGATGTCCAGATCCCCCCAGAGCGGCGTCGCCGCGCTCCCCCGCTCGCTCGGCGTCTTCGGCGGCGTCCTGCTGACCCTCTCCTGCGTAACCCCGGCCTCCTCGCTGTTCATCGTGGTGCCGCCGCTGCTGCAGACCCAGGGCAGCGGCACCGTCGCCACCCTGCTGATCGCCGCGCTGCTCTCGTTCGGTGTCGGCTTCTGCTACGCGGAGCTCGGCACGCTCGTCCCGAGCGCCGGCGGCGAGTACTCGATCGTCGGGCAGTTGCTCGGCCGGCTGGCGGGCTGGCTGGTGTTCGTGATCTCGGTGGTGTCGCTGCTGGTGATCCCGCCGATCATCGCGCTCGGCACGGCCGGCTACCTGTCCTCGGTGGCCGCCCTCGACCCGGCGGTCACCGGCGCCGTGGTGATGGCCCTGGCCGTCGCCGTCGGTGTCCTGGACATCAAGTCCAACGCGCTGATCACCGGCCTCTTCCTCGGCCTGGAGGTGCTCGCCGCGGCCGTGGTCAGCGTGCTCGGGCTGACCCACGTCCACCAGCCGCTGGGCAGCCTGGTGCACGCCGTCGTCCCGGACGGGCACGGCGGCACCGGACCGTTCACCGCGGGCCTGCTGGTCTCGGGCCTGGCCGTGGCCCTGTTCACCTACAACGGCTTCGGCACCGCGGTCTACCTCTCCGAGGACCTGCGCGACCCCCGCCGCACGGTGGCCCGCACGGTGCTGTGGTCGCTGCTGGCCGGTGTCGTGCTGATCACCGTGCCGGTCGCCGCGATCTGCCTGGGCGTCGACTCGCCGGACCGGCTCGCCGAGGGCGACCTCGTCGCGATCGTCGACTCCTGGGCGGGCAGCACCGTCGGCACCTTCGTCAGCCTCTGCATCGCCGCCGCCATCCTCAACGCCGTCATCGTCATGGTGCTGCAGAACGGCCGGGTGCTGTACGCCTCGGCCCGCGACCGCACCTGGCCCGACCCGGTCAACCGGGTGCTCGGCTCGCTGCACCCCCGCTGGGGCTCGCCGTGGGCCGCGACCCTGGCGATCGGCCTGCCCGGGGTGGTGCTCGCCCTCGCGGTGCCGATCGACGCCCTGCTCGGCTTCACCGGCGTCGTGGTCGCGGTGATCTACCTGCTGCTCGGGTGCGCCGCGCTGACCGCCCGGCGCGCCCGCCACCGCGCCGTACCCGCCTGGCGGATGCCGCTCTGGCCGGCCGTGCCGCTCGTCGCCATCGCCGTCCTCGGCTACTCGCTGACCCAGCAGACCGGCCGCGACCTGCTGATCACCGGCGGCGTGCTGCTCGCCGGCACCTGCTACTGGTTCGCCTACCTGCGTCCGCGCAGCGCCACCCACTGGGTGCTCAGCCTGCCCGCCGACGTGGCCGGCGACCCCCACGGCGCCGACCCCGGCACCCCCGATCCCGCCGGCGCCGAGGGCGCCGCCGCCCCGCTGAACGGAGCCCGGCCGTGACCCGCCCCGCCGACCTCGTCCTGTACAACGCCCACGTGCACACCGTGGACGACGCCCGTCCGCGCGCCGAGGCGGTCGCCGTCCGCGACGGCCGGATCGCCTGGGTCGGCGACGGCGACGGCTGGCGGGCGTTCACCGGCCCAGACACCGAGACCGTCGACGCCCG
>NZ_JBEYFP010000988.1:0-2034 GCF_040634455.1 Kitasatospora sp. NPDC007106 | reverse complement strand
CGTCCAGCAGGTCGGTGAGCACGGTGTTGCCGTACGCGTGCCGCTTGAAGTAGGTGCGGGCGCCGGCCAGGAAGGGCTCGCGGCCGACGTACGCCTCCAGCTGCTACCGGGCACCTACCGCGGCAGCGTCCGGATCACCACCGCCGGCCTCACGCTTCGCGGCGCCGGTCCGAACAGCGTCATCACCCCGGGTGACGCCGCCGACGGCACCGCCGGCGACACCGTCTGCGCCGCCGCCGGGCACGGCATCTGCGTCGTCGGCAGCGACCGGAACCCGCTCGGCGGTGTCACCGTCGAAGACCTCGCCGTCGCCGGTTTCCAGAAGAACGGCATCGACGCCACCGCGACCGATGGCATGACCGTGCGCACCGCCCACCTCCGCGGCAACGGCCAGCACGGCATCAGCCAGGAGAAGTCGACCCGGGCCGTGATCGTCGGCAACGAGGCGACCGGCAACGGCCAGTACGGCATCTTCCTCGCCAACATCGTGGATCCCGAGGGCGACAGCAGCGGCGGTGCGATCGACACCGCCGGCACCGTGGTCAGCGGCAACCGGCTCACCGACAACCGGCTCGGCGTCGCCGTCCGCCGTCTGCGCAACCTCGACGTCGAACAGAACGACGTCCACGGCAACTGCGGCGGCGTCTTCGTCGTCGGTGACGAGACGGTGCCCCGGGCGGGCCGGCTGAGCGTCACCCGCAACCGGGTCGTCGCCAACAACAAGTACTGCCCGGCCGCCGGGCGGCTCGCTCACATCCAGGGGACGGGCATCCTCCTCACCGGCGCCGAGGAGGTGGCGGTGACGGACAACCAGGTCAGCGACAACGTCGGCGACTCGCCGATGTCCGGTGGCATCGTGTTCTTCCACAGCCTGGTCGGCGTGGCCAACACCCGGAACTCCGTCGTGACCAACGACGCCGTCGGCAACTCCCCCGCCGACCTCGTCGACCGCGAGGGTGACAGCACGAACCTCTTCGGACGCAACCACTGCGCGGTCTCCGAACCCGCCGGCCGCTGCTGACCACGGCACGTCCTGGCGGTCCGGCCGAGCGGAGACGCCGCATGCGGGGCAGCCCCTCCTCGACGTCACCGGCCGCCGCCGGAGGGAGGGGGAGAGTCGGAGGACGGCCCCGGGGGCAGGTACGCCCCCGGGCCGGGCCGGGCCGGGCGTCAGGACTGCGGGGCGGACGGCACGGCGGCCTCCCAGGCGAACCCGTCCGGGTCGGTGAAGGTGTCGGCGGTGGTGCTGCCGAGTGCGATGCGGTGCGAGCCGGTGCCGTCGGCGGGGACGCCGAGGTCCTTGGCCAGGGCGCGGCGCTTGTACAGCGCCAGCTTCACGGGGCTGGACCCGCCGGGGGCGAACTCGACGTACTTGCCGCCGAAGCTCTTGGCCACGGTGAGGCCCCGGCCGACGTAGAACTGCTTGGTGGCCTTCACGTCCTCGACGCCGATCAGCAGGACGAACTCGTCGATCTCGCGGGTGGCGGGGCCGGTGTCCTTCTTCGCCGAGGTCGCGATCTTCCAGATCGTCCCGTCCGGGGCCTGGACGACGCCGCCGTAGCCCCACAGGGACTTCGTGGCGGGCTTCAGCACCGTGGCACCGGCGTCCACGGCGGCGCCGACGAAGCCGTCGACGGTGGCGGGCCCGGAGACGGTGAGCGCCAGGGTGAAGCCGCGGAATCCGGTCGAGGGCGCCTCGGACGCCCGGAGGCGGACAAGGGTGTCCACGCCGAAGGCGCTGTAGAAGCGGTGGGCGGCCTCCAGGTCGGTCACCTCGACGGTGACGGTCGCGAGGGCCGTGTCGGTTGCGGGGGAAGTGGTGGTTGCCATGACCACCACGCTAGGGGGTGGGCGGCCGCCGGGGCTTCTCCGATCCTGACCGGTCCGCCGCCGTGGTCGCGCCCCGGCCGGACCGCCCCTGGATGCCGGGCGCCCGGCCCGGCGGGGACACGCCCACCGGCACCGGGGCCTCGTCCGGCCGTCTCAGTCGCGCTCGACGCGCACGCCGCCGACCAGCCCCCAGGCGTCGACCCG
>NZ_JBEYFP010000987.1:0-2036 GCF_040634455.1 Kitasatospora sp. NPDC007106 | reverse complement strand
CCGAGCGCCAGCGGCTCGTCGAAGCCGCGCAGCAGCGGCAGCTCGCCGAGCTCCGCCGGGACGACCTGGACCCGGGAGCCGTATCAGGCCGGAGCCGGACCGGGTGAGGCCGTGGACGCGACCGCGCCGATCGCCGCGCTCTTGACGAGCCACGCGACACCGAACGCGAACACCGACACCGCCTCGCCGACGTACGTCAGGGTCAGCGGGAGGTCCCACGCGAAGTGCAGCACGCCGGCCGTGGCGATCATGACGGTGCAGCCGACGACGACCCAACCGCACACCAGGTAGACCGCGTTGTGGATGCGGTGTCCCGGCCGGCCCCGGCCGTCGCCGAACAGCCGCAGGCAGAAGAACGCGAGCAGGCCGAACAGCCCTGCGGCGAAGCAGAGGTGGAGGATGCCGACCGTCGTCTGCACCTGGGTGGGGTGCGGGGTGACGGACGTCGGCGGCAGGGTGGGGAACATCGCCACCAGGATCGCGAACACCCCGGCCAGTGAGCTCAGCCGGTCCTCGCGTCGGTCGTGGCGGTAGCAGATCAGGAAGACGCCGATGGCGCACAGACTGCCGACGAAGACGTTGCGCATGTGCGTGTAGTACGACGCGCTCATGGAGGCGAGCAGTGTGAGCCGCGCCGACGTGATGATGTTTCCGACGAGGAGGACGATCGGCAGGAGGAACCCGATGACGCCGACGCCGAAGCGGAGGCGCTGAACGGTCTGCGGGTCCTGGTCCTGCGGGTCGAATCCGGATTCACGGTGGGTCATGAGACGCTCCCTCAGCCACCCGGAATGCTCAGTACCTCCCGATTTTCCCGGACCCGCTTACCTCGAAACCGCGCCACGCGCACGTCGAATTCACGCCATCCCTGCGGCCGGCGCCCGCACCGTCCCGCGCGCCCCGCCCGCCCCAGGCGCCCGTCCGCCATCGCTCCCCGGCGGCCCGGCGGCCCGGCGGGTTCAGAAGGCCGAGTGGGCGAACCAGTGCGCCAGCAGCTCCGCGTCCCCCTCCCGGGCGACGGCGTCCTTGCCGAGGGAGGGCCGTCCGTACACGAGCAGCAGCAGGTCGACGGCGGCGCCCCGGACGGTCGCGTCGGCGGGGGCCGATCCGTCGTCGGCCGGGTCGAGGCCGAAGCCGTCCGGCCGCAGGCGGACCAGCCAGCTCTCGTTCCCGTCGGTCGCGCGGAAGCGGATCGTGCGGTCGTCCGCGCGGAGCTCGGCCACCTTAGGGGCGAACAGGCCGGCGAAGGGGAGGTTGGTCAGGAACTCGTCCACGCCGTCGGCGGCGAGCGTGCGGTCGACCTCCGGCCGCACCCCGAGGGCCAGCTCCGCGTCGACCCGGTGCACCATGGTCTCGAACAGCATCCGGCGCGCCCAGAACCGGGCATGCTGGTCGGCGCCCCAGGCCCACATCGGGGCGTCCGGGTCGGTGGCCCGGAAGGCGTTCGCCGCCACCGCCGCGCTCCCGGCCAGCCAGTCGGCCCACCCGTCGTCGCCGGCGGGCAGCTGCAGGTCGACGTCGCGGCTCCGCGGCGGCTCCTGGATCCGCCCGTGCAGCAGCACGGAGAACCAGCGGTGCACGCTGCCCGCGTGCCGGACCAGGTCGGCCAGCGCCCAACCGGGGCAACTCGGCACCGGGGTCGCGAAGTCGGCGCCGTCGAGGGCCGCCGCGAAGCGGGCGGTCTCCGCGGCGACGGCCGCACGGTGGTCGATCGGGGCGGTCCCGGGGACCCGGAGGCCGGACGTCGTCATACCAGCTGCGCCTCTCTGGACGGAACGGCGCTCCCGGTGGATCGCGGGCTTCCACGGATGCGGACCTTGTGCGCCGACTCGACCGTAGACTCAATGGTTCATATGGTCAACCATTGAGCCTGCCATTCGATCCGTGTCCGACATCACCTATGTCGTCGCGGCGCCGACTTCCGCTCCGCACCGTCCGACGGCACCGGCGGCGACCCGGGTGCCGGGTCGCCCCCGACCCACCGCGAGATCACCTCGAAGGCGGAGATAAAGGCGGCGTACACATCCCCGTGGGTG
>NZ_JBEYFP010000986.1:0-2038 GCF_040634455.1 Kitasatospora sp. NPDC007106 | reverse complement strand
GCCGGCTGGTGGAGCCAGGGACCGACCCCCGGCAGCCCCGGCGCGGCCGTCATCGTCGGCCACGTCGACTCGCTGACGGGACCGGCAGTCTTCGCCGGCCTGTCCGTCCTGCGCCCCGGGGACACGATCACCGTCGAGGGCAACGACGGCACAGCCACCGAATTCACCGTGCAGGCCCTGCGCACCTATGCGAAGGACGACTTCCCCGACGATCTCGTGTTCGAGGGGAGCACGGTTCCCAGCCTCCGGCTCATCACCTGCGGCGGCACGTACGACCGGGACACCCGCGAGTACCTGTCCAACGTGGTGGTCTTCGCCGTCCCCACCACGAACCCCAGCACCGATCCCCCGAACGAGCCCACGGCGGAGTCCGGCACGTCAACGTGAAGACCGCCGCGCACAGCCCGCCGCCCAGGAGTACGCCTTGGCTACGACCGACCCCATGCCTCCGCGACGTCATCGCCTGCGATCCGCGGCGGTGGCCGCCGCCCTCGGCGCCGGGCTCTTCTTGGCCGGCGGACTCGGCCTCGCGCCCCAAGGCGGCAGCGCCGTCCAGGACCCGCCGTATGACTCCGCCGAGGGTGCTGGCTCCGGGGCAGGCCGGGAAGCAGCCATCGTCGGCCTGCAGGAGCGGTTGCGGACGGCCCCGGACGACGCCGAGGCCCTGGGCTCGCTCGGCCTCGCCTACGTCCAGCAGGCCCGGACCACGGCCGGCCCCTCGTACTACCCGAAGGCCGAGAGCGTCCTCACGCACTCACTCTCCGTACAGCCCGGGGACAACGCCACCGCGACCGCCGGCATGGCCGCCCTCACGGCAGCGCGCCACGACTTCGCCGCCGCCCTGGACTGGGCGCAGAAGGCTGTCGCGCTCAGCCCCGACAACTCGACCGTCTACGGGATCCTCGCCGACGCCTACACCCAGCTCGGCCGGTACCCGGAGTCGTTCGAGGCGGTGCAACGCATGGTCGACCTCAAGCCCGGGACCCCGTCGCTGTCCCGCGCCTCGTACGCGTGGGAACTGCGCGGCGACACGGTGGCGGCCACCGAGAACATGCAACGCGCCCTCGACGACGCCAACACCCCGGCCGACCGGGCGTTCACGCTCTACCACCTCAGCCTGCTCGCCCTCGACGACGGCGACGCCCGGACGGCCCTGGCCCGCGCCGAAACCGGCCTGCGCGCGGCGCCCGGCACGGCCTCGCTGCTGGAGGCCAGAGCCAGGGCGGAAGCCGCCCTCGGCCACCCGGACGCCGCCGTCGCGGATCTCCGACAAGCCGTCGCCCAGGTCCCGCAACCCGAGTACGTGCTCGAACTCGGCGACCTCCTCCAGTCCCTGGGACGCACCGCCGAGGCAGCGCAGCAGTACACCGTGTTCCGTGCCGAGCAACAGCTGTTCACCGACAACGGCGTGGCGCTCGACACCGACGCGGCGCTGTTCGAGGCCGAGCACGGCGACCCCGGCAAGGCCCTCGCCATCGCCGAGCAGGGACTGCGGACCAGGCCGTTCCTGGAGATGTACGACGCCTACGCCTGGGCCCTGCACGTCAACGGGCGCGACCGGGAGGCACTCGGGCAGTCCGACCGGGCACTGACGACAGGTATGCGCAACGCGTTCTTCCACTACCACCGCGGCATGATCGAAAAGGCCCTCGGGAACCTCGCCGAAGCCCGCAGCGAGCTCACGACCGCACTGGCGATCAACCCCGCTTTCCATCCCTTGGACGCCCCTGCCGCGCGCACCGCGCTCGCCGCCCTCCCGTCCTCGCCCTGACAAGCGCAGGCGCCACGGCGCCTGCACGGCAGCTCTATTTCGCGGTGGCCACGTGCTGCGCGTCGCCGCCGAGCTGTGTGTACAGCTCCGTCCAGCGGCGGTCGGCCTCAGTGGGCGGCCTGCCGTCGCAGAACGCCTTGGTGCCGTTGGCGGTGTAGAAGTGCATCATCTGCAGCACGGCGGTGGGATCGGACTTGTCGCCGCCGGTGTAGCGCGTCCCGGGCAGTGTGCTCTGGTGCTGCAGGCAGCTCGGGGACGGTGTGCCGG
>NZ_JBEYFP010000985.1:0-2041 GCF_040634455.1 Kitasatospora sp. NPDC007106 | reverse complement strand
CGCGCCTCCACCACCATCACCTCCGTGATGATGCCCTACATCACCAGCCAGTTCGCCCGCCGCTCGACGCACGACCGGCCCAGGGTGATCCCGCACGGCGCACGGAACTTCGCCTTCCTCGGCCAGTACGTCGAGATTCCGGAGGACGTCGTCTTCACCGTCGAGTACTCGGTGCGCGGCGCCATGCACGCCGTCCACCAGCTGCTGGGACTCGACCTGCCGGTGCCACCGGTGCACCACGCTCTGGCCGAGCCGGCGACCGTGCTCGCGGCCCTGCGGACCGCGCTCGCCTGAGCCGCGCCGCCTCGTCCGCCAGCCGCACCGCGGAGCGCGGCCGGCGGCGGTTCCGGCAGGAACCGGGAACGGCCCGATCGCTGTTCCCGGTTCGGCGTTTCCGTGTCCTGCCGGTGCCCTGCAGCCCGGAGCGATCAGCCCGCACCCGCACGGCTCGGCGCCCCCGGGGGGGCCGGCGACACCCGTCACGTCCGAGCGGGCACCTCCCCGGGCAGGACCGCCCGGACACGCCGTCACCGGGGCGCATAATGGGGTCCGTTGCCGGGGTTGCCGGGGCCGCCCGGCCCCGGTGTCCTCCGGGAGCCCCCGGCACACTGCCGACGGTCCCACCCGCTGCCCCGACGGCGGGTCCGAGAGTTACGGAGACGCGATGACGGGCAGTACGGAGGCCCAGGCGGGCACCCCGATCACGGTGTTCCTCCTCGACGACCACGAGGTCGTCCGGCGCGGCGTGCACGACCTGCTGGACTCCGAGCCCGACCTCACGGTCATCGGCGAGGCCGCCAGCGTCGAACAGGCCCTGGCCCGCGTGCCGGCGCTGCGCCCCGACGTCGCGGTCCTGGACATGCGGCTGCCCGACGGCGACGGCGTGACCGTCTGCCGCGAACTGCGCTCGAAGATGCCGGAGCTGGCGTGCCTCATCCTGACCTCCTTCGACGACGAGGAGGCGCTGCTGGACTCGATCATGGCCGGCGCCTCCGGCTACGTCCTCAAGCAGATCACCGGCACCGACCTGGTCTCGGCCGTCCGCACGGTCGCCGCCGGCCAGTCCATGCTCGACCCCGGTGCCACCACCCGCCTGATGGCCCGCCTGCGCGGCGACACCGCCCCGCCGGCCTCCGACATGCCCGCTCTCACGGACCGGGAGCGGGAGATCCTCGCGCTGATCGGCGAGGGGCTCACCAACCGGCAGATCGGCGAGCGCCTCTACCTGGCGGAGAAGACCGTCAAGAACCACATCTCCCGGCTGCTGGCCAAGCTCGGCGTCGAGCGCCGCGTCCAGGCCGCCGTCATCGCCACCCAGGCCCTGGCTTCCCACGACCGGGCGGCCGGCCGGACCGGCCGCTGACGACCGGGCCCCGGCGGCGGGCCGCCCGGCCGTCCGACCGGGGCCGAAGGCCCCTGCCCCGCGCGGCGGTCCCGGGCGACCATCGGTGTCATGACCCCTGACACCGCACCGCTGGGCGAGTGGCACTCCCTGCGTCTCCTGGCCACGTCGTCGATCGGGCGCGTCGTCTACACCGTCGGCGCACTGCCCGCCGTCCTGCCGGTCAGGTACCGGCTCGACGACGACGGCAGCGTGCTCGTGCCCGCCCCCGCCGGGTCGGAGTTCCTCCGGGCCGTGGCGGACGCGCTGGTCGCCTTCCAGGCCGACCAGGTGAGCGAGGCGGACGGCAGTGGCTGGAGCGTCACCGTCCTCGGCAGGGCCGAGGTGACCGGCCCCGGGGCCGTGGCCGGGTCGCACCCCTGGCCCGCCGACCGGGTCACCGTCCGCATCCGCTCCGAACTGGTGACCGGACGCCTCCTCGCCGACGTGACGCCCCTTCCGCCCTGACACGACACCGGTGGCCGCTCCCGCCGGCGAGCATCGGACCGGTGGGCTCAGCGTCCCAGCGGGGCCGACCAGACGAGCCGGGTCCCGCCGTCCGCCGCCACTTGCCGCCGATGAAGTTGTCGTAGCGGGGGGCGAAGCTGACGATGCTGCCTTCGGTTCCGGGCCGGGCGTAGACCATGGGCGGCTCTCCTC
>NZ_JBEYFP010000984.1:0-2041 GCF_040634455.1 Kitasatospora sp. NPDC007106 | reverse complement strand
GGCGCCCGGCCGTGGAGCGGCGCGGCGGTGCGTCAGGCGGTGACCAGGGTCAGGCCGTAGCGGGAGAGGATCTCGTTGACTGGCTGGAACCAGGTCTGGCCGCCGGAGGAGCAGTTGCCCCAGCCGCCCGAGGTGACGCCCTGGGCCTGGTCGCCGGTGACGAACGAGCCGCCGGAGTCCCCGGGTTCGGCGCACACGCTGGTGCGGGTCAGCTGGTAGACCGCGCCCTGGCTGTAGTTGACCGTCTCGTTGAGGCCGAGGACGGTGCCGCAGTGCCAGTGCGTCGTGGAGCCGGACCGGCACACCGACGAGCCGACCGGTGCCTGCCAGGAGCCGCGGACGAGCACGTCGCTGACGGTGCCCCAGCCGAGCACGACCGGAACCGTCCACCAGCCGTTGCCGATGCGGATGTAGGAGTAGTCGTTGCCGGGGAAGGACGAGTCGACGAACGAGCCCATCGCCGAGCCGTCCCAGCCGACGACGCTGCTGCCGGCCCGGCCGCAGTGGCCGGCGCTGACGAACCCGCCCTGGACGGCGAAGCCGATGGAGCACCGGGTGTTGCCGTTGATGTAGTACGGGTCGCCGCCGACCACACCCGCCGAGAGGGTGCGCGGGGCCTGCTCCGCGGTCTCCTCCACCGCGACCGGCCCGGCGGCCGCGGCGGCGTCCAGGAACGCCTTCACCCGGCCGTCCGTCCTGCTGCCGGCCGCCACGGTGACGACCACCGCGTTGCGGCTGGGGTCGACCCGCCAGCCGGTGACCGCGGCCGGGGCGGGACGGCTCCTGCTCACGGTGTCCACGGCGGCCTTCGCCCCGTCGAGGGCGGCCTCGGTGCGGGCCACCGGGGCGGTCGCCGCACCGGTGGCCCGGACGGCCCCGGCGTGCGCGGAGTCGGTGAGCCCGACGACCAGGCGGCCCCGGGCCGGGTCGAACCAGGCGCCGCCGTAGGCGGAGCCCGCGAGGTCGCGCACCCGGGGCAGCAGCCGGGCCGCGGTCGCCTCCTGGTCGAGACGGGTGCGGGCCTGATCCGGAGTCAGCCCCAGGTCGCGCCGGAGGGCGTCGACCAGCCCCGGGTCGGCGGCGGGGGCGGGCCGCGCGGCGGCCGCCGCCGGTGCGGTGTCCGGGACGGCCGCCGCGGGGGAGAGGCCGAAGCCCAGGGAGGTGAGGGCGAGCAGGGCGGGAAGGACCGCCCGGATGCCGTTGACGTGCCTCATTGCGGGGGTTCTCCTCGGTTCGGGGGCAGGCGTGGGGCCTGCGAGGGGAGAGCGCTTTCAGAGGTACTGGTCCAGACCGGTGCGATGAGCTTTGCAGCGTTGTATGTTCACGTCAAGAAGTTCAACAAGGCTTCCTGCGTGCGGAGTTGTCGATCGCCCTGGGGGCTGGACCGCCCTGACGACGGGAGCCTGCGGCGGTGCGATGCCCGGCCGAGGTGCGGTCAGGAGTCGCGCGTGGTCGGTGCCGCCGTCGACCGTCCGGGTGTTGTGCCTGGTCGTGCCGGGTAGCCCCGATCCGGGCGGGCGTGATCGCGCTCTCAATGGCGCGCGGTTGTCGCCGCCCCGACCCCCGGGCCGCCAGGCGATGCGTGCGACTCGCACGCTAATCTGGGGGCATGGAGAACGAAGTGGGCCAGGAGATCGCGGAATCCCTGGGCGTCCTGCTGCGCCGCACCACGCGCACGCAGTTGCACCGCCGGCTGACCGAAGGCATGGGCGAGGCCCTGGACGAAACGACCTACCCGGTGCTCAGCGCCCTCGCCCGCACGGGGCCGCGCAGCGCCGCCGACCTGGCGCCCGAGGTCGGCATCGACCGGTCCGGCGTCACCCGCCGCGCGTCCCGCCTGGAGGAGGCCGGCCTCGTCCGCCGGGAACCCGACCCCGGCGACCGGCGCGCACAGCTGCTCGTGCTGACCGAGCAGGGCCGGCAGGCCGTCGCGGAGCTGCGCACCCGGCTCGCGGACCGCATCGCGGACGCCCTGGCCGGCTGGCCCCCGGGCGAGGCCGAGGCCTTCGCCCGCCACCTGCACCGCTTCACGACCGACGGC
>NZ_JBEYFP010000983.1:0-2043 GCF_040634455.1 Kitasatospora sp. NPDC007106 | reverse complement strand
TGCAGCGCGTCGAGGCTGCGCCCCTCGGTGAGTTCGCCGCGGCCGAGCGAGCGGTAGACCCGCAGCCGTTCCGCGCCGAGGCCGCCGGCTCCCTCGATCCGGTCGGCGAACTCGGCGAGCGCGGTCTCCACGCCGTGCTGGATTCCGGCGCCGAATTGTCCGGCGAGCGGGCGGGAGAATTCCGGAATGGCGGCCCTGATCTCCCGGATGATCTCGACCGCGAGACTCTTCTCCTCGGCTCTGAGTTCTGTGGAGAAATTGCGTGGAAGGGCCTCTCTGGGGCGTGTCACAGGGGGGAGTATGCGGGCGATGTTACCGGCGGGTCAATAGGCTCGGCGCACCGTGATGGCCTGCGGTGGAACGAAGCTGACGGAGGATCGCTCGTCCGGGTGACACTTTCTGCGAGGGGGTGGGGAGATTCCTGGCATCCGCCGCAGGATTTCCGTCGGCGGGCTGCCGTGTGTGTTGACGCACCATCGGGCCGCACTTAGCTTCTGATCCCGTCCGGATGTCAGGGAATTCCGGCGGAATCGGAAGGTGTGCAATATGGGAGCGAGACGTGCACGGTCGTTCGCGGTGGCGGCGCTGGCTGCGGCCGGCCTGCTGGCGGCCGGTGGGCAGCCGGCCGCGGCGGCCGCGTCGTACCCGGTCGAGTACCACTTCGGCGCCGGCTTCGTGAAGGGCTTCTTCACGCCGGACCGGCCGCCCGCCGGGGCGAACGACTGGTCCTGCCGCCCCGGGGCCGACCACCCCGCCCCGGTCGTGCTGGTGCACGGCACGCTCGAGAACATGAACGACAACTGGCGCGGCGCGGCGCCGCTGCTCGCGAACGCCGGGTACTGCGTCTACGCCTTCGGCTACGGCGGCGCGGCCGGGTCGCCCGTCCAGGGCACCGGCCCGATCGCGGACTCGGCGCAGGACCTCGCCGCCTTCGTCGACCGGGTCCTCGCCGCGACCGGCGCCCCCGAGGCCGACCTCGTCGGCCACTCCCAGGGCGGCGGCCTGATGGCCCGCTACTACCTGAAGAACCTGGGCGGCGCCGCCAAGGTGCGCAAGCTGGTCGGCATCGCGCCCAACAACAGCGGCACCACCCTGGACGGCATCACCGAACTCGGCCGCCAGCTGCACATCCTGGAGCCCGCCAACGAACTGCTCGACGACTCCTGCACGGCCTGCGTCGAGCAGGAGGTCGGCTCGCCGTTCCTGGCCGCCCTCGACGCCGGCGGCCAGACCGTCCCCGGTGTGGACTACACCGTGATCGCGACCCGCTTCGACGAGGTCGTCACCCCGTACACCAACGCCTTCCTGCCGGCCGGGCCGCACGTCACCAACCTCACCGTGCAGGACCAGTGCCCGCTGGACGCCACCGACCACCTGGAGATCGGCTACGACCCGATCGCCCTCACGGACGTGCTGAACGCCCTGGACCCGGCGCACCCGCGGCCGATCCCCTGCCAGGTGGTGCTGCCGGTCACCGGCCCGCTGCTCTGACCCTCCGGGGCCGGTGGCCCGGCGATCGCCGACCGTCCGCCCCGCCCCGACCCCGCCCGGTGCGGCGCCTCTCCCGCCGCACCGGGCGGACCACCCCGGCTGCACCCGGGCGAGTGTCCACCCGGCGCGGCTCGCTGGCAGCACCGGCCGCGCTGCGCTGCGATGGGCAGCATGGACCTCCCCACCCTGAACCGGGCCGGCGACCGGCCGGCCGCGCGCTGGTGGACGAAGGTGCCGCCCGCCGCCGGTTCCGCGGTGATGGCCACCGGCATCGTCTCCGTGGGGCTGAACCTGGTCGGCCGCGAGACCTCCTCGCAGGTCCTGTTGGCGCTGGCCGCCGCAGGCTGGCTGCTGCTGGCCCTCGCCTTCGCCCTCACCCTGCTGCGGGACCGCGACCGCTGGGCCGCCAACGCCGCCACCCCGCCCGCGCTGACCGCCGTCGCCGCCACCGCGGTGGTCGGCACCCGCTTCTCGCTCGCCGGCTGGCAGAGCACCGCCGCGGTGCTGCTCGCGATCGCCGCGGCCGCCTGGCCGCCGCTGCTGATCTCCGTC
>NZ_JBEYFP010000982.1:0-2046 GCF_040634455.1 Kitasatospora sp. NPDC007106 | reverse complement strand
CTGGCCGAGGAGTTCGGCGAGTCCCGGAACACCGTCCGGGAGGCGCTGGACCTGCTGCGCACCGAGGGCCTCGTCCGCCGGGTGCCCGGCTCGGGCCGAGGCCCGCAGGCGCTGGAAGGCCTGGGACGTCACCGCCTACGAGGAGGTGCACGACGACCTGGCCGCCGACGGGACGTCACGTCTCTCCCCCTACCTGCACTTCGGCTGCCTCTCCGCGACCGAGCTGGTCGACCTCGCCGAACGCCGCGGCGGCCCCGGCGCGGAGGCCTTCGTCCGGCAGCTCGTCTGGCGGGACTTCCACCACCAGGTGCTCGCCGCCCGGCCGGACGCCGCCTGGCAGGACTACCGCGGCAAGGGCGACCGGTGGCGCGAGGACTCCCGCGAGGCCGAGGCCTGGCGGCAGGGCCGCACCGGCTTCCCCGTGGTCGACGCCGGGATGCGCCAACTCGCCCACGAGGGCTGGATGCACAACCGGGCCAGGCTGCTCACCGCCTCCTTCCTGACCAAGACGCTGTACCAGGACTGGCGGACCGGAGCCCGGCACTTCCTGCACCTGCTGGTGGACGGCGACCTCGCCAACAACCAGCTCAACTGGCAGTGGGTGGCCGGCACCGGCACCGACACCCGTCCCAACCGGGTGCTCAACCCGCTCACCCAGGCCGACCGCCTCGACCCGGACGGCGCCTACGTACGCCGGTGGGTGCCCGAACTCGCCCACCTCCGGGGCCGGTCCGTCCACCGGCCCTGGCTGCTGGAGCGTCCGCCGGCCGACTACCCGGCGCCCCTGGTCGACCCGGGCGAGGTGGCGACGCGACTGCGGCGGGGCCGCGGCCTGGACTGACCGGGCCGGCCCGGCCGCCCCTGGACCACCCGCCGACCGCCCGACCTGCGAGGCCGAATGGACGCCGTGCTGCACGCGCTGGAGATCACCGGCGCGATGACCTGGGAGATCACCTGGGCACTGATCCTCGGCTTCCTGCTGTCGGCGGTCGTCCAGGCGGTGGTCCACCGGGAGACGGTCGCCCGGGCACTGGGCGACGACCGGCCGCGGACGCTGGCGCTCGCCTCCGGGCTCGGCATGGCCTCGTCCTCCTGCTCGTACGCCGCCGTCGCACTGGCCCGCTCGCTGTTCCGCAAGGGCGCCGACTTCACCGCGGCGATGGCCTTCGAGATCGCCTCGACCAACCTGGTCGTCGAACTCGGGGTGATCCTGGCGCTGCTGATGGGCTGGCAGTTCACGGCGGCCGAGTTCACCGGCGGCCCGATCATGATCGTGGTGCTGGCGGTGCTCTTCCGGCGGTTCCTCCGGGCGCCGATGGTCCGGGAGGCGCGGGAGCACGCCGACCGCGGGGCGGCCGGCTCGATGGAGGGCCACGCCGCGATGGACATGGGCGTGCGCCGCGGCGGCGGTTTCCTCCGCCGGCTGGCCTCGCCCGAGGGCTTCACCTCGGTCTCGCACGTCTTCGTGATGGAGTGGGCCGCGATCCTGCGGGACCTCGTCCTCGGTCTGCTGATCGCCGGGGCGGTCGCCGCCTGGGTGCCGGACTCCTTCTGGGAGGCCTTCTTCTTCACCGGCCACCCCGTCGCGGCGAAGGTCTGGGGCCCGCTGATCGGTCCGGTGGTGGCCGTCGCCTCGTTCGTCTGCTCGATCGGCAACGTGCCGCTCGCGGTGGTCCTGTGGAAGGGCGGCATCAGCTTCGGCGGCGTGGTCTCGTTCATCTTCGCCGACCTGCTGATCCTGCCGATCCTCAACATCTACCGGAAGTACTACGGGCGGCGGACGACGCTCTTCCTGCTCGGCACTTTCTACCTCGCCATGGTGGCCGCCGGGTACGCCGTCGAGATCGTCTTCGGCGCGCTCGGCCTGATCCCCGACCAGGCGGACGCCACCGTGCCCTCCGAGGGGGTGCGCTGGGACTACACCACCTGGCTGAACATCCTCTTCCTGCTGCTCGCCGCGGTGCTGCTGGTCCGCTTCTTCCGGACCGGCGGCGCCGGGATGCTGCGCGCGATGGGCGGCGCCCCCGACGCGGCGCGGCACGGGCA
>NZ_JBEYFP010000981.1:0-2047 GCF_040634455.1 Kitasatospora sp. NPDC007106 | reverse complement strand
GCGCCCAGTACCGGTCGCCGTAGGACCAGTGCCACCACTCGGTGGGGTAGTTGACGAAACCCGCCCCGCTCATGGTCCGGGCCAGCAGGTCGCGGTTGTGGCGGGCCCGGGCGGACAGTCCCGGGGCGTCCAGCGGGCAGGAGCGATCGTCCCCGCTGCGGTGGCCGTTGACGGCCCCGCCCATGTCCAGTTCGACCCCCTCGGCATCGACGAGGGTCAGGTCGAGGGCGGCCCCTGCACAGTGCGGCGCCACCTCGACCGGGGAGACGAAGGCACTGGCCCGGTGCCGCAGTTCGACGGGGTCCGTGATGCCCGACCGGCGCAGGCGGTCCTCGTAGCGGGCGAACCGCCGCGCCTGCTCGGTGCTGCTGCGGTGCCCCTCCACGACGAGGAGCCCGACACCGTCCGGGAGCGTCCCGGCCGCCGAGCGGAGACGTTCGAGCGCACCCGCCCTGACCCGGCCGTACGTCCCTGCCGCGTCCCGCTCCCGGGGGTCCAGGGCGATCGCCGGAACGGAGGAGATCTCCACGAGCGGCTCGCCGCACTCGTGAACGGGGACTTCGGCAACCCGGGGATCGCTCAGCAGGATCATGGCTCCCGAGCGTAGGGCCCGGTGTCCCGGCCGGGGCGGGACACTGCTGGGATGTTGCTGAGATGGATTGCCGAAGTGGCCGACGAACCACTGGTGCTGGAGCCGGACGACCGGCGGGTGGAGTGGCGGACCAACACCTGGTGGCTGGGTGCGGAGGAGGAGGACGGACGGGCGCTGACCGTGCCGGAGGTGGTCACCGCCTTCGAAAGGACCGCCGAGTGCATCCGGCGCCGCGTCCGCGGGATGGGTTTCCCGGGGGTGGTGACCTTCTACGTGTGGCACGACGAGCAGGCCGGGCAGCTCCGGTGCTCGACCGGTTCGGTGGCCGCGGACGCGTTGCCCTTCGGCGGGGCGTACGTGCCCTCCGACGATCTCGGCCCGGTCGTCGAGGCGTTCCTGGGCGACCTGACGCCGGGTCTGGTCCCCTGGCCGGACCTCGACGAGGTGCACGATCCCTCGGAGACCGTGCCCGTGCCCGAGCCCGAGCCCTTCGCCGTCTGGGTCCGCAGCGTCGGCGCGGTCACGCACTGACCGCCCCGCCGGCCCGCGGCAGTCGCGGTCGGCCCGGACGGCGGTCAGACGTGTCAGGCGGCCACCACGGCGGGCTCGGCCGGCTCGGGCGCGGGGCGGGTGAGCGCGATGACGGCGATGTCGTCGGTGAGGTGGTGGGTCCAGTCGCCGACGTCCGAGGCGAGGTGGCGCACCACGCCGTCGGGGCCGACGGGCGCCGCGGAGAGGCGTTCGGCGAGCGGTAGAACTCGCCGGAGGAGTTGCGGGCCTCGCTCAGGCCGTCGGTGTGCAGCACCAGGGTCTCGCCGTCCTGCAGGGCGATCCGGGTCGCCGCGGGTGCGGCGCCGCTGCCGAGGGCGCCGAGGCCGAGCGGCAGCAGGGCGGGGACGTCGACCTCGCGGGCGCCGGCCGGCCCGACCGCCAGCGGCGCCAGGTGCCCGCAGTTGACGGTGTCGACGGTGCTGCCGCCGCGGTGCTCCAGGACGAGCGCGGTGGCGAACAGTTCGTCGTCGCCGCGGGCGGCCGCGGCGCGGACGGCCTGCCGGTCCAGCCGGGCCACGAGTTCGCCGAGGTCCGCGGTCTCGTGGGCCTGGCTGCGGAAGCACCCGGCAGGTCGGTGACGGTCTGCACCGCCTGCAGCCCCTTGCCCCGGACGTCGCCGATCAGCAGCCGGGTGCCGTACGGGGTGTGCACGGCCTCCAGGAAGTCGCCGCCAATCCCGGTGTCCGCCGTGGCGGGCCGGTAGAGCGCGGCGAGGTGCAGTTCCCCGAGGCGGGCGGGCACGGGGTGCAGGGCGGCGTGCTGCAGGGCGGCGGAGGTCTCCTCGGTGCGGGCCAGCCGTTCGGACCGGCGGCTGCGCAGCCACGCGGCGAGCCCGGCGAGGGCGCCGACCACCAGGGCGGCGGTGATGGCGACCGGCCGGTCGGCGTGGTGCGCGCTGGAGAG
>NZ_JBEYFP010000980.1:0-2048 GCF_040634455.1 Kitasatospora sp. NPDC007106 | reverse complement strand
CACCGGAGGAGAGACCATGACCACCACCGCCCCGACCGCCGTCCGGGAGACCGCCCCCGCCGCCGTCCACGAGCAGACCGTGCCCGGCTTCGGGACGGTCGCCGTCCGCCCGCTGGACCCGTCCGGCGACGCCGCCCTGGTGCACGGCTGGGTGAACGAGGAGAGAGCGCGCTTCTGGGGCATGGTCGGCCACACCCGCGAGACGGTCCGCCGGATCTACGCCTACGTGGACTCGCTCGACACCCACCACGCCTACATCGTGGAGCGGGACGGCACGCCCGTCGCCCTCTTCCAGACCTACCAGCCCGAACACGACCCAGTCGGCGAGTGCTACCCCGTCCGGCCGGGCGACTTCGGCGTCCACCTGCTCCTCGCGCCCGCCGACGGCGAGCCCGCCCCCGGTTTCACCGCGGGCCTGATCACCGCCCTGCTCGGCTTCGTCTTCGCCGACCCCTCCCGGCTCCGCATCGTCGCCGAACCCGACGCCCTCAACGAGAAGTCGATAGCCCGCACGCTGCGCACCGGCTTCGAGCTCGGCCCGCAGATCGACCTGCCCCACAAGCGGGCCCAGCTGGTCTTCCTCACCCGCGAGGCGGTCGCCCAGGCCCTCGCCGCCCGTTCGTAGGAGTCGTCCTCGGAGCGGACCCGGGCCGTCGGTCCAGGGGCGCGTGGGGGCACCTCCCGGCCGAAGGCCGGGGAGAACCGCGCAGTCCGGGGGCGGGTGTCACGACAGCACGGGCCCGGTCGTGCTGTGCGCGGCGGCCGGCCCCGCGGAAAAGGGGGTGCACCGATCGCCGGCCGCCGCCTAGGGTCGGCGGGGTGAGTACCCGCGACTTCCGAATCACCGTCCGAGGCGTCTTCGACGGCCTCGACGAGGCGCAGCGCGCCGAACTCCTCGCGAACGCCGCCGAGCACGACGTGCTGCGCGCGGCCTTCACCCCCGAAGGGCACCTGAGCTACGACATCGCCGCCCGCACGGCCTTCACCTTCCGCTTCGCGGACGGCGGCGAGGCCGAGGAGGACATCCTCGACGCCACCGAGCGGGCCGAGACCGCGGCCGCGGCCTGGCTGACCGGGCACGGCTACGGCTTCAAGAACCTCCGCTCGCAGGCCGAGGACCTCTCGCAGGCCGCCCTCGGCAAGCGCCGCCGCCGCGAGGCCGTCCGCGGGCTCTGACCCGCTGCCCGGGAGGGCCGGGAGGGCCGCCGTCCCCGCTCGGGGGATGTGGGGACGGCGGCGGTACCCGGGGCGCGGCGGCTACTTCTGCCAGCCGACCGAGGTGATGACGGTGTCGGCGAGGCTGCCCGCGCCGAAGTTGGCGAGGCCCTTGCGGACGGCGACGATGCTCGGCCGCTGGTACAGCTCGACGGTGTGGCCGAGCTCCCAGATCCGGACGTCCGCCTGGTTGTAGAGGTCGGCGGCCTGTGCCGGGTCGAGGGTCGCCGCGGCCTTGCGCAGCAGCGAGTCGATCTCGGGCGTGCTCAGCTTGGAGTAGTTGCCGAACACGTTGTCGCCCTGCGGCGCACGGTAGATCGGCACCGTCCTGGAGAGCGGGAACGAGCCGGTGTTGCGCCAGCTCGCGAGGTCGAACCGGCCCTGGTTGATGTACTTCGAGAAGTACTCCTTGCTCGGCACCTTGTCGATCGACAGCTTGACCCCGACCTGCTGCAGCATGCTCTGCACCGCGGCCGCCAGGTCCGCCTGGGCCTGGGTGGATCCGTCGCTCATCACGTAGTGCAGCTCCAGCGGGTGCCCGTCCTTGCCGCGGGTGCCGCCGGCGTCCTTCCAGCCGGCCTCGTCGAGCAGCTTGCCGGCCACCGCCGGGTCGTACTTCACCCAGTCGCCGGCGTTGGCCCGGTAGCCGCTCTGGTTGGTCATGAACAGGTGGCTGTCCAGCGGCTTGAACTCCACCGGCACGCCCTTGTTGGCGATCTTGATCAGTGAGGCGCGGTCCAGCGCCCGGCCGAGCGCCTGACGGACCTTCTGGTCGGCGAGCGCGCCGTTCCCGCCGAAGGAGATGTGCACCTCGTCCCAGGGCGTGCCGGTGC
>NZ_JBEYFP010000979.1:0-2048 GCF_040634455.1 Kitasatospora sp. NPDC007106 | reverse complement strand
GGCCACCCGCGGCGGCGGACGCTGGGTGCGCTCGCCGTGCTGGGCGCGGTGGTCGCCGTCCCGCTCGCGGTGGCGGTGCTGCGCCGCCCGGTGTCGGCGGAGGTCCGCCACCACACACTGGCGTACGCGGTCGGCGTGCCCGCGGCTCCGCTGCTGACCGCCGGATACCTGCTGGCCACCGTCGGTGCGCTGCTGCTGAGCGGGGACGCCGCGCTGCGGCGGCTCGGCCTCGCCCTGGGCGCGGGCGCGGTGGTGTGCGCCGTGGTGTGGCGCCTCGCCTTCGCCTCGACCTGGTGCGCGCTGGCCGCCGTCGCGGCCGTCCTGCTGCTGGGCTGGGCGGGCGGAACGGGCCCGCCGGTGCCGGCCGGTGCGGCGGGCCGCGGTCCGGGCGCGGGTAAGTGACGGCCTATCATCTCCCCATGGCCGAACCGCTGCGCATCGTCACCCGTTCGTCACCGATGGCCCTCGCCCAGGTCGAGCGCGTCCGCGCCGAACTCTCCGTGCTGCACCCGGGGATCCGGACGGAGGTCGTGCCGGTCACCACCTCCGGCGACCGCTGGACGGGCGACCTGGCGGCGCTCGGCGGCAAGGGCGCGTTCACCAAGGAGGTCGACGCCGCGCTGCTGGCCGGCGAGGCGGACCTGGCGGTGCACTGCCTGAAGGACGTCCCGGCCGACCGGCCGCTGCCGGCGGGCACGGTGTTCGCCGCGCACCTGGCGCGCGACGACATCCGCGACGCCCTGGTGCACCCGCGCGGGCTGACGCTGGACGAACTCCCGGCCGGCACCCGGATCGGCACCTCCTCGGTGCGCCGGATCGCCCAGCTGGCCGCCTCGCACCCGCACCTGGTGTGCGTGCCGATGCGCGGCAACGCCAACAGCCGGCTGGCGAAGCTGGACGCCGGTGAGGCGGACGCGCTGCTGCTGGCCGTCTCCGGCCTGGAGCGGATCGGCCTCGCCGACCGGATCAGCGAGGTGCTGGACGTGGCGGCGATGTGCCCGCCGATCGGCGCCGGCATCCTCGTCCTGCAGTGCCGCGAGGACGACACCGCCACGGTCGACACCGTGACCGGTCTCAACGACCCGCGGACCTGGCGCGAGGCGGCCGCGGAGCGGATGTTCCTGCACGTGCTGCAGGGCCACTGCAACGCGCCGATCGCCGGCTACGCGCGGGCCGAGGACGACGGGCGGCTCTCCATGCGCGGCCGGGTGTTCTCGCCGGACGGCAAGCGGGTGCTGGACGCCCACGAGTGGGCCGGCGCCCTCAGCCCGGAGGACCTCGGCACCTCGACCGCCCTCGCCCTGAAGCGGCAGGGCGCCCAGGAGCTCATCGACGGCATCGCGCACTGAGTGCGCGGCCGCCGCGTCCCGGTCGTTGACAGTGCCACGACGGACTCCTAGCGTGGCGCAGTCGATTACCCGCGAGTAGGGACTGTTGATGGCCGCGCCGCGCCCGTACGACCTCGTCCTGTTCGGTGCCACCGGGTTCACCGGCGGGCTCACCGCCGAGTACCTGGCCCGGGCCGCGCCCCGGGACTGCCGCTGGGCGCTCGCCGGGCGGGACGAGCGCAGGCTCGCCGCCGTCCGGACGCGGCTGGCGGAGATCGACCCGCGCTGCGCGGACCTCCCGCTGCTGGTCGCGGACGCCGCGGACCGCGCGGCGCTGTGCGAGGTGGCCGCCTCCGCCCGGGTGGTGGTGTCCACGGTCGGCCCGTACCTGCGGTACGGCGAGCCGCTGGTGGCGGCCTGCGCCGAGCACGGCACGGACTACGTGGACCTCACCGGCGAGCCGGAGTTCGTCGACCGGATGTACCTGCGGCACCACGAGCGGGCGGTGACCAGCGGGGCGCGGCTGGTGCACGCCTGCGGCTTCGACTCGGTGCCGCACGACCTCGGTGTGCTGTTCACCGTCGAGGAGCTGCTGCGCCGCGGCGGCCCGGCGGCCCGGCTCTCGGTGGAGGGCTTCGTCCGCGCCGGCGGCACCATCTCCGGCGGCACCTTCGCCTCGGCGATGACGGCCTTCTCCCGGCCGCGGGCGATGGCGCAGGC
>NZ_JBEYFP010000978.1:0-2048 GCF_040634455.1 Kitasatospora sp. NPDC007106 | reverse complement strand
GCCGGCGTGCGGCGCAGCGCGGCGGCGCCCTCGGCGGTGACGGGCACGAAGCGGACGGTGTCGCCGGGGCGGAGCTGGCCGAGCTTCCAGCGCTGGCCGGAGACGACGGTGGCCGGGCAGACGAAGCCGCCGAGGGAGGGGCCGTCCGGGCCGAGCAGCACCGGCATGTCACCGGTGTAGTCGACGGCGCCGACCGCGTACGGGGTGTCGTGGATGTTCGAGGGGTGCAGGCCGGCCTCGCCGCCGTCCGGGCGGGCCCAGGCGGGCTTGGGGCCGACCAGGCGGACGCCGGTGCGGGCGCTGTTGAAGTGCACCGACCAGTCGGCGGCGTAGAAGTCGGCGATGTCCTGCTCGGTGAAGAACTCCGGTGCGGCGTGCGGGCCTTCGACCGCGGGCAGCTCCCAGGCGGAGGTGAACTCCGGGCGGTCGGCGACCGGGCCCGCGCCCCCGCCGAGGGTGGCGGTGCCGCCGTGCAGCACGTCACCGGTGCGCAGCGCCCGGCCGCCGTGGCCGCCGAAGCCGCCGAGGGTGAAGGTGGCGGCGCTGCCGAGGAAGTCCGGGGCCTCCAGGCCGCCGGCGACCAGCAGGTAGCTGCGCAGACCCGGGCCCGGCGGGGCGGGGACGTCGAGCAGGCCGCCGGCCGGGACGAGCACCGGCTCCCACTGCGGCACCGGCAGGCCGTCCACGGTGACGGCGGTCGGTGCGCCGGTGACGCAGACCCAGGTGGGTGCGGTGAAGCGCAGCGCCGGGCCGAGCAGGGTGCACTCCAGGCCGGGGGCGCCCTCGGGGTTGCCGAGGGCCCGGTTGCCGAGCCGGAAGGAGAGGTCGTCCATCGGACCGCACGGCGGCACCCCGACGTGCCAGTAGCCCGTCCGGCCAGGCCAGTCCTGGACGGTGGTCTGGGTGCCCGCCCGGACGACCTCGATCCGCGGGGTCGGGTCGGCGACGTGCGCCAGGGTGCCGGTGTGGTGGACGGCCGAGGCGACGGCCGGCACGGCGGGGACGGCGCGCAGCAGACCGAGGTTGGTCTCGATGCCGTGGATCCGGGTGCCGTCCAGCGCGTCGGTGAGCCGGGCCAGCGCGTCCGCCCGGTCGGCGCCGTGCACGATCACCTTGGCGAGCATCGGGTCGTAGGCGGTGGTGACCTCGGTCCCGGTCTCCACCCAGGTGTCGACGCGGACGCCGGGCGGGAAGGCGACCTCGGTGAGCAGGCCGGCACTGGGCCGGTGGTCGCGGCTCGGGTCCTCGGCGTAGACCCGGGCCTCGACGGCGTGGCCGTCCGGGGTGCCGACCTCGCGGACCACCGAGCGGTCGCCCTGGGCGAGCCGGAGCATCCACTCGACCAGGTCGACCCCGTACACCGCCTCGGTGACCGGGTGCTCCACCTGGAGGCGGGTGTTGACCTCCAGGAAGTACGCCTCCTCGCGGGCGGCGTCGTAGACGTACTCGACGGTGCCGGCCGAGCGGTAGCCGACGGAGGCGCACAACTGGCGGGCGGAGTCGGCGAGCTGCCGGCGGACGCGGTCGGGCAGGCCCGGCGCGGGCGCCTCCTCCAGCACCTTCTGGTTGCGGCGCTGCAGCGAGCAGTCCCGGTCGCCGAGGGTGACCACCCGGCCGGCGCCGTCACCGAAGACCTGCACCTCGACGTGGCGGGCGTGCTCGACCAGGCGCTCCAGGAAGACGCCGGCGGTGGCGAAGCTGGCGGCGGCGACCCGCTGCACCCGCTCCCAGGCGTCGGCGAGCTGGGCGGCGTCCCGGCAGGCCTGCATGCCGATGCCGCCGCCACCGCCGGTGGCCTTGAGCATCACCGGGTAGCCGACGCCCTCGGCGGCGGCGAGTGCGGCGGGCAGGTCCGGCAGCAGTCCGGTGCCGGGCAGCAGCGGCACCCCGGCGGCCTCGGCGGCCGCGCGGGCGGTGTGCTTGGCGCCGAAGACCTCCAGCTGGCCGGGGGTCGGGCCGACGAAGGCGAGCCCCGCGGCCTCCACCCGCCGGGCGAAGGCGGCGTCCTCGGAGAGGAACCCGTAGCCGGGGTGGACCGCACCGGCTCC
>NZ_JBEYFP010000977.1:0-2050 GCF_040634455.1 Kitasatospora sp. NPDC007106 | reverse complement strand
GCTCGCCGAGCGGCAGGCCTCGGCACTGCGGGGGCGTATGGTGATCATCGAGGGCGGCGGCCATCTTGTGGACGTTCTCCGGGCTGTGGAGTGCGTCGCCCTCCAGGAACGGCACGCCGAGACGGGCGGCCAGGGCGGATCCGAGCGTGCTCTTCCCCGAGGAGGAGACCCCCATGACGACGACCACGAGGGGCGCGGGTGCTGCTTCCATGCACGTCTCCCTGCCGGTCGGCGGGCACCGTGTGACACTGGTGCACGTCCACTGTCGTGTGCAGGCCCGGCTCCCGCAGGAGATGACATGCCCGGCGGCGTCGTGAGCGGTCCGCGCGTGCTGCTGCCCTGGGCGCCCGGCGAGGTGGGCGGGCTGCCCGGGGGCTGGACCGCCGCGGTCTGGGACGGCACGGGCGGTCCGCCGGGGGCGGACGTGCTCGGGTCGGTCGAGTTCTTCGTGATCCCGTACACCTTCACGGCGGCCGCCCGGCCGCTGCTGGCCCGGATGCCGCGCTTGCGGGTGCTGCAGTCGCTCAGCGCCGGTGTCGACGACCTGGCACCGCACGTGCCCGCGGGCGTGACGCTGTGCAACGCGCGCGGGGTGCACGACGCGAGCACGGCGGAGCTGGCGGTGACGCTGGTGCTGGCCTCGTTGCGCGGGATCCCCGGATTCGCGGTCGCCCAGCAGGCCGGGCGGTGGTCGGGCGGGTTCCGTCCCGCCCTGGCCGGCCGGACGGTCCTGATCGTCGGCCACGGATCGATCGGCACGGCGGTGGAGGCGCGGCTCGCGGCCTTCGAGTGCGAGGTCGTCCGGGTGGCGCGGACCGCCCGGGAGGGCCCGGGCGGTCCGGTGCACGCGTTCGGGGAGCTGCCGGGCCTGCTCGGTGCGGCGGACGTCGTGGTGCTGACCGTCCCGCTCGTGCCGGAGACCCGCGGGCTGGTCGATGCCGGATTCCTGTCCCGGATGAAGGACGGCGCCCTGCTGGTGAACGTGGCCCGCGGACCGGTGGTGGACACCGGTGCGCTGCTGCGCGAGCTGCGCAGCGGGCGGCTGGCTGCGGCGCTGGACGTCACCGATCCCGAACCGCTGCCGACCGGCCATCCGCTCTGGTCCGCACCGAACGTCCTGATCACTCCTCATGTCGGCGGGAACAGCTCGGCCTTCGAACCGCGCGCCCGGGAGCTGGTGCGCTCGCAGCTCGCGCGCTTCACGGCAGGGCTCGCGCCGGTGAACGTGGTGCCGGGCCCTGCCGGTGCGCCCGGGCGGTAGCCGGAGGGGTCAGAGCACCGCGATCGGGCTGACCGGGGAGCCCGTTCCGCCGACCAGCCGCAGGGGTGCGACCACGCAGAGGAACGACCAGCGGCCCTCCTCGGCGCAGAGCGGCAGCAGGTCCTCGAACTGCAGGTAGTCGAGCAGGTGGACGCCCAGTGCGTGGACGGCGAGCACGTGGACGGGGAAGCCGACTCCGTCGACCGGGCTGGGCGCGCAGTCGTTGTTGCTGTCGCTGCCCAGTACCGCGATCCGCCGCTCGGCCAGCAGTTCCACCGCGCTCGGATGCAGGCCGGCCCGGGCGGCGGCCGCGTCCCACGCCCCCATCTCCCGTCGCCGCCGCCGGTGGCCGACGCGGACGAGGAGCAGGTCGCCCTCGCCGAAGCGCACGCCCTGGGCCTCCTCGGCGGCCAGCAGCTCCTCGGCCGTCACGTGCTCCCCGGGCTCCAGCCAGGGCACCCCGCGCAGCCCGGGGATGTCCAGCAGCACCCCGCGGCCGACGATTCCCGCCCCGGCGAGGCCGACGGAGAGCGCCTCGGCACCGGTCGCGGTCAGCGTGGCCGCGGGGACGCCGCCGTACAGCGTGCCGTCGTAGACGACGTGGCACAGCGCGTCGAGGTGGCTGTCGGCGTCCCCGTGCACGTTCATCTCGATCCGGTCCCGGGCGAACTCCAGCCCCTGCCCGCGCAGGTGCCCGGCGACCGCGCCGGTCATCGGGTGGTGGGCGGGCTCGGGATTGTCCGGCCTCGCGCGGGTCGCCACGGTTGCCGCCAGGCTCACGTGACGGCC
>NZ_JBEYFP010000976.1:0-2051 GCF_040634455.1 Kitasatospora sp. NPDC007106 | reverse complement strand
GGCGGCAGGTGCCCGGCGCGGGCCCAGCTCAGGGTGCGGTCGGCGGGGTCGTAGAGCGCGCAGACGGCGGTGGCCGTGACGTGGTCGGTCAGGTGGTGCGTCACGTTGTTGAGCCAGCCCAGCAGTTGGGCCGGACCGGAGCCGGTCGCGGCCAGGCCGCGCAGCGCGTTGCGCAGGGCGACCATGCCGGTGGCGGCCTCGATGCCGTGCCCGGCGACGTCGCCGACGCAGAGCAGGATCCGCTTGCTGGGCAGCGTGACGGCGTCGTACCAGTCGCCGCCGACCATGTGGTCCTTCTCGGCGGGGCGGTAGCGGACGGCGATCCGCAGCCCGGTGAGGTCGAGCGGGCCGCGGCCCACCGGCATGATGGCGTGCTGGAGTTGCAGCGCCAGCCGGTTGCGGGCGGCGGCCTGCTCCTCGGTGTGGGCCAGCTGCTCGCGGGTGGCGGCGAGGGCGACCTCCGTCCAGTGCTGGGCGGAGACGTCCTGGTAGGCGCCGCGGACGGCGGTGAGCCGGGACCACTGGTCCAGCACGGGCTCGGCGACGATCCGGATGTGCCGGACGACCCCGTCGGGCCGGTTGAGCCGGAAGGCGGTGTCGGCCGGCCGGCGGTGGTGCAGCAGGGTGCGCACGAAGCGGCCGATGGCGTGCCGGTCGTCGGGGTGGCAGTGGACGGCGAGTTGGTCGAGGGTCACCGGCGGCGCCGTCGGCGGCAGCCCGTACAGGTCGAAGACGGTCTCGTTCCAGGTGGCCGCGCCCGTCCGCAGGTCCTCCTCGAACCCGCCGATCCGGCCGAGGCGCTGGGCGTGCTGGAGCAGGCTGGCGACACGGCTGGACTCGTCCCGGGTGCGCCACACGCAGACCACGTGGTCGCCGTGGCGGCTGAGCGCGGCCTCGGCGGTGGTGGTGAGCGGGACGTCGTCGATCAGCGCGGTCAGTCCGAGGTTCGCCGAGCGGTACGGCTCGCCGGTGGCGTGGACGTGCTCGACGAGCTGGAAGAGGCCGCCCGGCTCCGCGCTGAGCGGGTACGCCTCCAGCAGGGTGGCGCCGGCGACCGCGGCGGCCGGGCGGCCCGCGAAGTCGACGAAGCGGGTGTTCACGTGGCTGATCAGGAAGTCGGCGACGGCGCCGCGGTCGTCGAGCAGCGGCTTGAGCAGCAGACCGGGGTCGTGCAGGCCGTCGACCAGGTCGAGCAGTTCCCGCAGGCGGGCGTCGGCGGCCGGGATCAGTGCGCCGGGCGGGATCTCCGGCGCCGACTCCAGGGCGCGGGCGCAGAGCTCCGCCAGCGCCTCGAACTGGCGCAGCACGGCCGGGGGTTGCTCGGCGGTGCGGGCGGCCCAGCAGATCTCCAGGACGCAGGTGAGCCGGCCGCCGATGCCGGCCGGCACGGCGATCCGGGTGCCGGTGAGCTGGCGGCGGCCGATGCCGGGCGGTCCGGAGGCGACCGAGTCGAACCGGACGAGGTCGCGGGCGGTGAGCGCGGAGCGTGCCGGGGTGGGGACGCCGGGCGGGACGTAGTGCCAGCGGGCGGCCTCCTCGGCGGTGAACCCGGCCGAGCCGGCGAGCCGGAGCGAACCGTCCGGCTGGGCCTCCCAGATGACGGCGGCACCGGCGTCCAGCGGGGCGAGGGCGTGGTCGAGCACGGAGCGCGCGACCGTGTGGATGTCGTCGGCGGCCATGGCGGCGGCTTCGGCGGTGCGCAGCCGCAGCGCCGGGGAGACCGGCTCGGCGGGTGCGGACCGGTCGGCGCCGTGCGGGGCGGGTCCGCCGGCGGCGACGAACTCCCGTGCGGTGTCGGCGATGCCGTCCTGCGCGGCCTGGTTGATGATGTCGGCGGCCAGCTCCAGCACGGTGACGTTCGCCCGCTCGGCGAGCGCGGCGAGCTGGGCCTCGGCCTCGGCCGGACCGCAGGTGAGCCGCCCGATCAGGATGCCCTTGGCCAGCTCGATCAGCGCGCGTCCGTCGGCGGCCGCCTGGGCCTCGCGGACCTCCCGGCGCAGCCGTTCGACGGTGGAGGCGAGCCTGCCGAGGACGCCCGGCGCCGGGCCGGC
>NZ_JBEYFP010000975.1:0-2052 GCF_040634455.1 Kitasatospora sp. NPDC007106 | reverse complement strand
CGTGGCCGACGACGTCGCCGACGACCAGGGCGACCCGGGCGCCGGAGAGCGGGATCACGTCGAACCAGTCGCCGCCGACGCCCGCGTGCGCGGGCAGGTAGCGGTAGGCGGCGTCCACGGCGTCCTGCTCGGGCAGGCCGCGCGGCAGCAGGCTCTGCTGCAGGGTGACGGCCATCGGGTGGCTGCCGGTGATCGCGGCGGTGATCTGCTCCTGGGTGGTGTACTTCGCCTCGAACACGCCGTTGTTCCGGCCGAGCCGCAGCACCGCCACCCGGTCGGCCACGGCCTGCACGTCGTCGAGGTTGTGGCTGATGACGACGACCGCGTGGCCCTGCTCGCGCAGCCGCCGGATCAGGTCGAGGGTCTGCGAGCTCTGCTCCAGGCCGAGGGCGGCGGTCGGCTCGTCGAGCAGCACCAGCTTGGGGTCGCCGATCAGGGACCGGGCGATGGCGACGGCCTGGCGCTGGCCGCCGGAGAGGGACAGCACGGGGATGCGCAGGCTGGGCAGCCGCACCGAGAGGCGCTCCAGCAGGGCGCGCGAGCGCCGCTCCATCTCGACCTCGCGCAGCGTCCCGAAGCGGCGCAGCTCGCGGCCGAGGTAGAGGTTGGCGACCACGTCGAGGCTCTCGCAGAGCGCGAGGTCCTGGTAGACGGTGGCGATGCCGAGCTGTTGGGCGTCGCGGGGCCGCCGCAGCTCGACCGGCCGGCCCTCCCACGCGATGACGCCGGAGTCCGGGGCGCTCACCCCGGCGATCGCCTTGATCAGGGTGGACTTGCCGGCGCCGTTGTCGCCGACGAGCGCGAGCACCTCGCCGTGGACGACCTCCAGGTCCACGTCGCTGAGGGCCTGCAGGGTGCCGTACCGCTTGGAGATCCCGCGCAGCGACAGCAGCGGCACGCGGGCCACCCGGCCACCTCCACTCTCCCCGATCCGTCGGCTGGTGCCACGAGTCTGCCGCCTGCCCGGGCGCGGGTGTGTCACCAACGCGCGGCGACCGCCCGAGCGGCCCCGCCCGCAGCCGCGGACGGGGTCCGTCCCGGCGACCGGGAGGCTGCCGCGTGCCCCGGGGCGGGCGCCGGCGGCGTCGGAGCCACCGGCTCGGCCAAAGCCCTCGCACAGCTGCCCGAACGCCTCCTACACTCCCTGCCGTGGAGAACCTGAAGTGCACGCAGTGCAGTGCCGTCGGGCTGGAGCCGGGCTTCGTCGAGGACACCGGCCAGTCGTCCTACGGCTATGCCCGGTGGATACCGGGCGTGCTGGAGCGCGGCATCTTCGGCGTCGCGAAGCGGATGGGCAAGCCGCGCTGGCAGGTCGACGCCTTCCGCTGCCCGGCCTGCGGCCACCTGGAGCTCTACGCGGTCAAGCCGGTCTGAGCCGCCGCCGGGGCCTGCGGTGCGCCGGAGGCGGCCGCGGCCTCCTGCTGGAGGCGGCAGGCCCGGTCGACGATGCCGGGGATCGCGGCGTACAGCGACTCGCCCGGGCAGAGGGTGCAGAAGGCGTCCCGGTGGCCGGAGACCGCGTTGAACGCGTGCCGGGCGCCGACCGGGAACCGGCTGCCGCTGTTGGTGGAGGTGAGTTCGGAGCGGGCGTCGGCGCGCACCCCGTGCAGGCCGAGCTTCCAGGCCGCCAGCCGGGCGATCGAGTCCAGCACGGCCTGCGGGACCTCCGTCCCGGCGTTGTACGTGCCGATCGCCGCGATGCCGACCGTGTCGCGGTTGAAGCCCATGGTGTGGGCGCCGACGACCGGACGGTCGACGCCGCCGAGGCGGCCCTCCCAGATCCGGCCGAAGCGGTCGACGAGGAAGTTGTAGCCGATGTCGTCCCAGCCGCGGAACTCCAGGTGGTCGCGGCGGATCGCCCGCAGGATGTCGGGCACCTCGTCCGCGGTGTAGGAGTTCGGGTCGTCGGTGTGGTGCACCAGCACCGCCCGCACCGCCCGGTCGTACTGCACCTTCGGCACCGCATCCGCGGACTGCCAGGCGGAGCGCAGCACGATCGGCGGCTCGGCCGGGACGGGGAGGGCCGGGGCGGCCGGCGGCACCGCCGCCGCG